>JAPLKX010000189.1 GCA_026387845.1 Candidatus Hydrogenedentota bacterium
AACGTATAGCGAGGCAATGATCGCGGCCACCACGGCCAAAATAGCCATTACGTTTGTTGCGGTTGCTCCCGCCACCACCGCCCCTCCCGTCGAAATAGATACCCCTGCTTTCCACCCGCACGGCACGGCCGCAATCGCCGACATGACCCGACTGGACCGGGCCCGGTCCGGTTTGCGGCTGAGGATGTCCTCATCGAACGAACCAAGCAATCGCCGGCCCAGTTCCGCCCTGGCGCGCTGCAAACGCTTCACGGCGGCTTCCGTCGAGACGTCCAGCAGGCGCGCAATTTCCTTCGTCCGCCGCCCCTGGAAATACGACAACACCAATATCTCGCGGTTTTCAACGCTGAGCTTTGAAAGTTCGTTCCAGATCGCCGCGTGCATTTCCCGCCGCCCAAAATCCGCCGCCGCTACTCCCTCGGCCCCGATACCCAACTCCCTTGTCGCGGCACGTTCGTTCGCCCGGCGACGCACACGGTCCACCACCAGGTTCTTCGCCACACACACCAGCCAGGGGCCCAGTGTCGATTCCACCGTAACCCGGTCCAACCACTGCCAAAGACGCACAAACGTTTCCTGAACCACGTCCTCGGCATCGGGCACGCTCCCCAAATGCGCGTACGCAAGACCGTAAAGCATACCCCCGTACCGGTCCACAAGCACCCGGAACGACTCCGTATGGCCCCGCAGCACCCGCCGTACTACCCATTGGTCAGAAGCAAGGCGTTCCAGCATGTCCGGCCCCTCCGTTCATGAGGTTACATCATCATAAACGGCTGACGCACCAAATGCGGACAAAAAATCGGTGGCCGGCGGTTGGTGATGGTGGCCGGATAGCAGCAAGTCATAAAGCGTTGTGCAGCAACCTGTTAGGTATCCACGCCTTGATGGGAAGAGCGCGAAGAGCTCCTCCTGGTCTACTCCCCTTCAATAACGACGACCGCTACCGCGTGCGTTTTGGTGTGCGAGATCGACAGGTGAGCCTGTGCCCCCAGCGGCAAGATGTCCCTCAGCGATCGGCCCAGTTCGATTCTCGGCCGGCCGTTGGGATCGTTTACGACCTCGATGCAACGCAGATCCCACCCCACTCGCAGGCCGGTGCCCAGCGCTTTGCCGAACGCTTCCTTGGCGGCGAACCGCCCCGCAAGGATCTCGGCCCGCTGGAGCGGGAGCGAATCGGCGTGAGCCCGTTCGGCGTCGCTGAAGATGTTCAGGAAAGTTTCGCGCCGGAGCCGCCGCTCGACGTCGGCCACCTCGACCATGTCGACTCCGACCCCGATTATCATGGCGCCTACTCGTACCGCAGCGCTTCGACAGGATCGACGCTGGCCGCTTTGAGCGCGGGATACACGCCAAAGAACACGCCGACGCTGAGGCTGAACGTAAACGCCACCGTCACCGACCACATCGACAGCGTCACGGGCAGGCTCGGGTAGATGAACCGGATGGCGATGGTTCCCAGCCAGCCGATGAACACGCCGATCATCCCGCCGCACACGCTCAACGTCACGGCTTCGATCAAGAACTGCAGGCCGATATCCTGTTTCTTGGCCCCCACGGCTTTCCGAATGCCGACCTCTTTGATCCGCTCGCGAACGGAGACCAGCATAATGTTCATGATGCCGATCCCGCCCACCAGCAAACTGATCCCCGCAATACCCGCCAGCATGAACCGAAGCATATCGAAGATCTTGCTGAACGAACCGATCATCCCGTCCTGGTCGGTGATCGTGAAATCCTCGACGTAGTCGTGGGCCGCTGTGACGATTTCTTTGATCGAGGCGATGGCCGGTTTGATGTCTTCCGAGCTGCGGGCAGAGATCAGGATCTCGAACAGTTCGTCCCCGCCCGCGTTGAACATCTGCTGGCCGCTGGGCAGCGGGATGATCACGAGGTCATCCAGGTTGATCCCCAAGGTCATGCCGCGCTCTTCAAGGATACCGACGACGGTATGCTTGCGCCGGTTGATGGAAATCGTTTCGTTGAGCGCCGGCTTGCTGCCGAACAGTTCGTGCCGAAGCGTTTTGCCGATCACGCAGACCCGATTGTTCTTCTCGATGTCCTGGCCGTTGATGAACCGGCCCACCTGCGTGCGCAACTGCCGGATCTCGTCGAAGTCTTCCATGACGCCCACCACCAGGCAGTTCCGCTGCCGCGCACCATACCGGATTTGCCCCGCGCCAAACACGTTCCCCGACACGCCTTTTACGCCGCGCGCCTTGCGCTTAATCTCCTTCGCGTTCTCGTGGGTGATCTTGTGGAAACTGCCCGCCGTGATCACGAACATGTCCGACGTGGTTTCCTGCTTGCCGGGCGATACAATAATCACGTTGCTGCCCATCCCGGCGAACTCTTTTTCGATGTACGTCTGCGCGGCTTCCCCCAATGAGATTAGCAGAATTACCGACATCACCCCGATGATCACGCCAAGCGTCGTCAGAAACGCTCGCACCTTGTTCTGCGACAGCGAACGCAGCGCTACAAAGATGCTCTCAAAATAGTTCATAGATCGTCCAGCGAATCGACCACCAGGACACGCACTCCGTCACGAAGTCCTTTTTCCGTCACCGACGTGAGCAGCGTCTCGCCTTCCTTGAGCCCGCCGAGCACTTCGCGCGTATACGTGTTGCCGATGCCCACCCGCACCTCGCGCCGGACCGCCCTACCGTTTTCTATAACGTACGCCGTTTCCTCGCGCACCAACGCCTCGCTCGGAACAAACAGTACGTCGTCTTTCTGCTGAACTATAATCACAACGTCCGCCGACATCCCCGCCACAAACTTGTCTTTGCCTTCGGCAATCCGCACGTCGATGTCGAGCGTTCTGCTCAGATCCGGGTTCAGCGTGACCGTAGGCGAGATGAACGTCACTTCTCCCGCAAAATCCGTGCCGCGATAAGCGTCAACGTTGACCCGGGCCTTTTGCCCGATCTGGATCTGCGACGCATTCGCCTCGTCAAACGGCGCCTGCACAAAAAAATCGCTGTCTTCAACCAGCTTGAGCAACGGCATCCCCATAGCGACGGCCTCGCCCATTTCCACGTTGACCTTCGCGACCACCCCACCAAACGGGGCGCGGACAAACGCCTTTTCCCGCGTCTCCCGGGCCACGTCCACCGCCGACTCAAGCTGTTCGATGCTGGCGCCGGCCGATTTGATTTCTTCCTGCCGCACGAGGTTTTGCTGCTGGTTTGCCAGCGCCGCGGCGTGATCTTCCTTGGCGACTCTGTAAGCGAGGTTGACCTTGTCCATTTCGCTTTGTGAGATGGCCTGCTGATCGAGGAGGGCCTGGATACGCTCGAGGTTTCTTTGGGCCTGGGCGAGTTGTGCGGCCGCCTGGCTCAACCCTGTCGCGGCCACTTCGTCGGCGATGCGCGAGCCAATCTTGGCCTGTTCCAGCTTGAACTGGCCCGCGCGGAGGTTGGCCTCGGCCAATTCCACCTGCGCGTCGAATTCCGCGTGATCCATCTCGATCAGGAGATCCCCCTTGCTGACTCTGGCGCCCTCTTTTTTCGGTATGTCCTTGATCTTGCCCATCAGGGCCGACGCCACCATGGATTCCAGCTTCGGCTTCACCGTGCCCGCCGAGATCGCCGAAACCGTCTGCTCGACCTTGCCCCGGCTTAGCGTCGACGCCGTCACCGCAATCGCCTCTTCTCTCCAGTAGCCGTAATAGAACAGCGGCCCGGCTACCGCCGAGACGGCGATCAACCAGCCAAATGCTGTACGTCCCACTCTTTTCCGTTTTGGATCCGCCATTCGTCCTTTACCAGTTTTCCGTCCCGGAAACTCATGATGCGTTGCGTATGCTCGGCCACTTCCCGCTCATGCGTCACTATGACGATTGTATTTCCCTTTTTGTTCAATTCATCGAACAACGCCAGGATGCTCTCGCCGCTTTCCGTGTCTAGGTTGCCCGTCGGCTCGTCGGCAAACAGGATCGACGGCCGGTTAATAAGCGCCCGCGCAATCGCCACGCGTTGCCGCTGCCCGCCCGACAGTTCGCTGGGCTTATGATACATCCGGTCTTCGAGGCCGACGGCCGTCAGGGCTTCTTTGGCCCTGGCCAGCCGCTCTTTCCTCGGCGTCCCGTTATACAGCAACGGCAGTTCCACGTTCGAGAGGGCCGTGGTCCTGCCGAGCAGGTTGAAATTCTGAAATACGAACCCGATCTCCTGGTTGCGCGTTTCGGCCAGCCGCGACTCCGGCATCTCGCTGACCAGCACGCCTTTTAAGTAGTATTCACCCGACGACGGCCGGCTCAGGCAGCCCAGGATATCCAGCAGCGTCGTCTTGCCGGAACCCGACGGGCCCATGATGGCCACGTACGAGCCGGGGTCGATGCGGAACTCGATGCCGCGCAGGGCGCGAACCACCGTATCGCCCATCTCGAAAATCTTAGTCAGATCCGAAACGTGGATCAGGGGTTGTTTATCAGTATTCCCGGCCATATACTCTTACAATTATACATGGAAACGGTGTTAACGTAACAAGGACTAAGGGATCAGCGAAAACCAGGATCAGAGTAGCCGGTGAAAAACCTGCCTATCACCAGACGCCTTCAGCAAACTTCAACAAATAAGCGAAAAACCGGGACTGACTCGCGACGCCTCCGGCGGTTTGGAGGCGCATTTTCGGCAGTTTGAAAAAAGCGTGTCTGTCCCCGCTTTTCGCTAAGGAGAGCGGCCATGACAGACTTTTATGAGCGGTCGTTGATTATCCACGAGCACCTTCGGGGCAAACTGGCCGTGGTGGGAAAACTGCCGATTCGCAACCACGACGACCTTTCCACGGCCTATACGCCCGGCGTAGCGCGTCCTTGCCAGGTCATTGCAGCCGACCCAAAAAAGGCGCGCGACCTTACCATAAAGCACAACTCGATTGCCGTGGTCACCGACGGATCGGCCGTCCTTGGCCTGGGCAACATCGGCGCGCTGGCCGCCATTCCCGTTATGGAAGGCAAGGCGCTGCTCTTCAAGCAATACGGGGATCTCGATGCCTGGCCCATCTGCCTAGATACACAGGACACCGACGCCATCGTCGCAGCCGTGCGCGCGATTGCTCCCGTGTTCGGCGGGATCAACCTCGAGGATATTTCCGCGCCCAGGTGTTTTGACATCGAGCACCGCCTCCAGGACCTCGGCATTCCCGTGTTCCACGATGACCAGCACGGAACCGCCATTGTGGTTTGGGCGGCTTTGATCAACGCGGGCCGCGTCCTCGGGATGGAATTGCGCGACATGCACATCGTCATCAGCGGGGCCGGCGCCGCCGGAACCGCCATTGCCCGACTGCTCCGTTGCGCCGACGGATACACCGGCGGCCAGCGGCGCACCGGCGCCAAAGACATCATCGTCTGCGATTCCAAAGGCGCCATACATAAAGGACGAGACGACCTGGCCCCGCACAAGCAGTCGCTCCTTTCCGTGACCAACCGGGAAGACCGGCGCGGCTCCCTCAAGGAGGTCCTCGAAGGCGCGGACGTGTTCGTCGGCGTAAGCAAACCGGCCCTGCTTAAAGCGGAAGACATCGCCCGAATGGGCCGGAGGAAGATCGTGCTGGCGCTGGCCAACCCAGAGCCCGAAATCATGCCCGGCGAGGCCATCGAAGGCGGCGCCGACATCGTCTGCACCGGCCGAAGCGATTTCCCCAACCAGGTCAACAACGTCCTCGTGTTCCCCGGCATTTTCCGCGGCGCGCTGGACGCATGCGCGCCCCGAATCGACGGCCGGATGAAGCGGGCCGCCGCCCATGCGCTCGCCGATGCCGTTCGAGACCCCGCACCCGACCATATCCTGCCCGACGCGCTGGACCGGGCGGTAGCCCCGACGGTCGCCCGGGCAGACCGAAATCCGAGGTCGGAAGAAACGCTCGAGTGCTAAGCGAAAAACGGGGACTGAGCGAAAAACGGGGACTGGCTCGCGACGCCTCCGGCGGTTTGGAGGCGCATTTTCCGGCAGTTTGGAAAAAGCGTGCCTGTCCCCGCTTTTCGCGGCCCGGCAGTTTGGAAAAAGCGTGCCTGTCCCCGCTTTTCGCGGCCCTGCGTTCACAGCCCCATTTTCATGGTGCCTATCCCCGCTTTTCGTGGCACGTCAACCGGACACGCCCCGCCGGCGTATACTTACTTATCTTCTTATCTTGATTGCTGGCTACGGCGACTTTATAATCGGGGTTTCCGAACCGAGTCGGCGGGAAAACCCTATCCGGCTCCTTTTTTCAACGGCGAGGCGTACCGCGAGGCGTACCGTGAGGCGTTATGGACCAAGAACGAATATCGCAAGGGTTGTCTTTTGACGATGTGTTGTTGAAACCGCGCCGGTCGAACATTCTGCCGCGCGACGTCGACGTCCGCACCCAATTCACCCGCAACATCTCCGTCAACATACCCCTGTCCAGCGCCGCCATGGATACCGTAACCGAAGCGCGCCTCGCCATTGCGATGGCCCAGGAAGGCGGCATCGGCGTCATCCACAAAAACCTCACCATCACGGAACAAGCCGCCGAAGTGGACCGGGTCAAACGCTCCCAGGCCGGCATCATCACCGAACCCATCACGCTCCGGCCCGATCAGACCGTCCAGGACGCCGAAGACCTCATGGCCCGCTACCACGTTTCCGGCGTCCCCATCACCGACAGCCACGGGAAACTGGTCGGCATTCTGACCAACCGCGACCTCAGGTTCCAGGAAGATTTCTCGGTTTCCATCGAGAGCGTCATGACGCGCAAGAACCTCGTTACGGTCCGGCCCGGAACCACGCTCGAAGAAGCCAAACGCCACCTCCACGAACATCGGATCGAAAAACTCCCCATCACCACCGAAGACGGCACGCTCGTGGGCCTGATCACGATCAAAGACATCAACAAAGTCCGCGACTTCCCGCTCAGTTGCCGCGACCAGGGCGGGCGGTTGCGCGTGGCCGCGGCGCTGGGCGTGGGCAAGGGCGAACTCGAGCGGGCCCGCGCACTCGCCAACGCACACGTGGATGTCCTGATCATCGACACCGCACATGGCCACACCGATCTCGTGATCGACACCGTAAAGGCCATCAAGGCGGCCTTGCCCGACATCGACCTCGTCGCCGGAAACATTGTCACGGCGCAGGCTGCCGAAGACCTTATTGCGGCAGGCGCGGACGCCTTGAAAGTAGGCGTCGGCCCGGGGGCCATATGCACGACGCGCGTCGTGGCCGGCGCAGGCGTGCCCCAGTTGACCGCCATTATCGAAGTGGCCGAAGCGGCTGCAAAAAAAGGCATCCCCGTCATCGCCGACGGCGGGATCAAATACTCCGGCGACATCACCAAAGCGATTGCAGCCGGCGCCAACAGCGTCATGATTGGCAGCCTGTTCGCCGGAACCGAAGAAAGCCCCGGCGAAACCGTCCTGTACGAAGGCAGAACCTACAAAGTATGCCGCGGGATGGGGTCAATCAAGGCAATGCAGCGCGGAAGCAAGGCACGGTACATGCAGTTCGACGTCGACCAGGCCGCCAAGCTCGTACCCGAAGGGGTCGAGGCGCGGGTGCCGTATCGGGGCCCGTTGGCCGATTACGTCCACCAGCTTGTGGGCGGGCTCAGGGCCGGGATGGGCTACTGCGGTTGCAGGGACATTCACGAACTCCAGACCAATACCGAGTTCGTGCGCGTCACGGCCGCCGGGCTGCGCGAGAGCCATCCGCACGACGTTACCATCACCGAAGAACCGCCCAACTACCAGGTATTAAGGTAGTCACCGATGCAGCCGGCTGGCAGGCCCATTATCGTTCTTGATTTCGGCGCACAATACAGCAAGCTGATCGCGCGCAGAGTTCGCGAATCGGGCGTCTTCAGCCTGATCCTGCCCTACAACACGCCCCTCGAAAACCTGCGCGCGCTCAACCCCGCCGGCATCATCTTCAGCGGCGGGCCCTCGAGCGTTCACGCCCCCGGCGCGCCCCTGCCCGACCCCGAGGTGTTTGGGCTGGGCGTGCCGGTGCTCGGGATCTGCTACGGCGTCCAACTGTTCGCACACATGCTCGGCGGCAAAGTCGAGCGGTCAGACCGGCGCGAGTATGGGATCGCCCACCTCGAACACAGCGACTCCGATGGCTTGCTCTACCAGATCGACTCGAGAACGCAGGTCTGGATGAGCCACGGCGACGCCATCTCCTCCATGCCCCCCGGGTTCGTCACGATCGGCAAAACCGAGAACTGCCCCCACGCCGCGATCGCCAACCCATCCCTCAACCTCTACGGCGTCCAGTTTCACCCCGAGGTCGTCCACACCCCGCAGGGCTCCAAGATCCTCTCGAACTTTGTGCACCGCATCTGCGGCTGCGCCTCCGATTGGACCATGGGCTCGTTCATTGAACGAAGCATCGCGGACATCCGCGCCACGGTGGCCGAAAAAAGAGTGTTGTGCGGGCTGAGCGGCGGCGTCGATTCGAGCGTGGCCGCCATGCTCATCCACAAAGCGATCGGCGACCGGCTCGCCTGCGTGTTTGTCAACAACGGCCTGCTGCGAAAAGGCGAGCACGAACTCGTGCAGAAAGTCTTCCGCGGCCATTTTCACCTCGACCTGCATTACGTCGATGCCGAAGACCGGTTCCTCACCGTGCTGTCCGGGGTGCGCGATCCCGAGGACAAACGAAAAAAAATCGGCGCCCTCTTCATCGAGGTCTTCGAGGAAGAGGCAAAACGGCTCGGCCACGTCGATTTTCTCGCCCAGGGGACCCTCTACCCCGACGTGATCGAAAGCGTCTCCGCCACCGGCGGGCCTTCCTGCACCATCAAAAGCCACCACAACGTCGGCGGCCTGCCCGACATCATGAACCTCGCCCTCATCGAGCCGTTGCGCGAACTGTTCAAAGACGAAGTCCGCGCCGTCGGCAAGGAACTGGGCCTCCCCGACGAGATCGTATGGCGCCATCCATTCCCCGGGCCGGGGCTCGGCGTACGGTGCATCGGCGCCGTCACCAAAGAGCGCCTCGACACACTACGCGAAGCGGATGCCATTTTCATCGAAGAGATCAAGCGGGCCGGCTTGTACGGGGACATCTGGCAGGCGCTCGTGTGCCTGCTACCGGTTCGTAGCGTCGGCGTCCAGGGCGACGAGAGGACCTACGAAGAAGTCTGCGCGCTCCGCGCCGTCACCAGCCAAGACGCCATGACGGCCGACTGGTTCAGGTTCCCCCCCGACGTCCTCCAGCGCGTCTCAAACCGGATCTGCAACGAGGTCAAACACATCAACCGCGTCCTCTACGACGTCACATCTAAACCCCCCGGCACCATCGAGTGGGAGTAGGCGCGGTCGTCTCGCCCGCGCCGTCCAGCCCACAGCCTTTCCCCCCTTCGTTAGAAAGAGAAATCTTAGGTCCCTTTAGTCCCTTAGGTCCCTTTCCCGACTTCTCTAGACGCCTTGGGAACGCGACCCACCTACAAAATTGCCTCGATCAAAATCCGCCGCACGCCGGTTTGATGGTAGGCTTTCCGAATGAAATCGGCGACCGATTTGGGGGAGGTCTCCGTGTCCGGCATCTGCACGACTGCCGCGGCGTCTCCATCGAGAAAACACTGGAAACGGCCCTCGAGCCGGACCCGCTCTATCGGCGAGAGCCCGCGGCCGCCGCGAACCCGTACGCCAGGCGTATACGTGGCATCTTCGTTGTCCGAGCCGTCCAGCGCCCGGCTAGTTTGCGGCCGCCACGCCTCGAGATCGATGGCCGCGAACCGCCGCGCAACCCGCGGGTCGACCGTTTGCGCGGGGACGAGTTGCAGCCCCAGCCGTTCACCCCACTCGGCGCACAGCCCGGCGATCCTCGAAAGAACCTCGACCGCGAACGCAACCGACTGTTCCGATTCCGCCAGGCGCAGGCCGGTTGCCGCCCGCGCGCACTCGAACAGCCCACAGACCCCAACCACATACTTGGCTTGATTGACGTCGACTGTGGGCCGGCCATCCCGCCGTGCCGCAAGCAGGCCCAGCGGGCCCAGCGATTCGAGTGCCATCAGCTTGTGCAGGAAACCCGCCTTCTGGCTATGCGCCCGCGCAGCCAATTCAAATGTGACCGCCAGTTGCCCAAAGAAATCGCCCGTGCCACGGGACCTGTAGGCCAGCCGCGGGAGGTTTAGCGTAACGCGGTGCGCGGTCACGTCGCGGATGTCCCACGGCGCGGCCGATGCGGGTTCGGCGGCCCTCTCCAGCGC
>JAPLKX010000401.1 GCA_026387845.1 Candidatus Hydrogenedentota bacterium
CTTGACCGTTGATCACCGCCGGCGGGCTGGACGGCGCGGGCGAGGACGACCGCGCCGACAACGTCACAGGCTATTCTCCAAATCATAAGCAACTTGATCTCAAGAAGCTGCAATCGTTCAGGTTTGTGGTTGACCGCAGCCTTGACCGTTGATCACCGCCGGCGGGCTGGACGGCGCGGTCGAGGACGACCGCGCCGTCAACGCCACAGGCTATTCTCGAAATCATAAGCAACTTGATCGCAAGAAGCTGCAATCGTTCAGCTTTGTGGTTGACCGCAGCCTTGACCGTTGATCACCGCCGGCGGGCTGGACGGCGCGGGCGAGGACGACCGCGCCTACTTTAGTATTCCTGGGGCAACGCGCGGAGTTGATCGCAGCGGAAGACGGGGCCGTCTTTGCAGACGTAAAGGGGGCCGACGTTGCAGCGGCCGCATTTGCCGATCCCGCATTTCATCCGGTTTTCGAGCGTGGTGTAGGCGGCGTCGAGTGAGAAACCGAGTTTGCCAAGCGATGCCAGGACAAATTTGATCATGATGGGCGGCCCGCAGGTGATGACAACGGTGTTAGCGGGGCTCGGTTTCATTTCTTCAAGCACGGCGGGCACAAAACCCACCTTGCCGGCCCAGCCGGGGGTTTCGCCGCCGGGATCGACGGTGTAGACGGTGTTGAGGCTGTCCATTTCCTGCCAGGCGGTTAACTCGGATTTGTAGACGAGGTCGCCGACACTCCTCGCGCCGTAAAGAATGGTGACGCGCGCAAACCGGTCGCGCCAGTCCACTACGTTCCAGATAACCGACCGCAGCGGCGCCAGGCCGATCCCGCCCCCGACGAACAGCAGGTTCTTGCCGGCCATCTCGTCGAGTGGAAACCAGTTGCCGTACGGCCCACGAAACCCGATGACGTCGCCTGTGTTGCATTGGTGCAGTTCCGTGGTGACGCGGCCTGCCTTATTGACGCTGCACTCGATGTAGCGTTTGCGTGTGGGGGACGAGGCGATGCAGAACGTGGCCTCGCCGGCGCCGAATACGGAGTAAAGCCCAAACTGGCCGGGACGAAACGAGAACGATTCGGCGACGGCGGGATCGCAGAATACGAGCCGGAATGTTTTGACGTCGACCGTTTCCTCGACGATCGACTCGATGCGCGCTTGGAACGGGACGTAATCGACGGGCGTGTTCACGAGGCGTTCTCCTGGCTGATTCGGCGGAGGATGTCGAGCAGGTTTTGGCCCGCCTTGCATTTCTCGGCGCAGCGCCCGCACCCGACGCAGCCCGTGTGGCCGAACCGCTGCGGGAAATACTTGAACTTGTGCATGACGCGCTGGCGCCACCGGGCGGTCTGGTTGGGGCGTGGGTTGTGGCCGGACGTGTGCACCGTGAACATCCGGAACGCGCACGAGTCCCAGTTGCGTCTCCTCTCGCCGTGGTTCCACGCGGCCTCGTCGACGATGTCGAAGCAGTGGCACGTCGGGCACAGATACGTACAGACGCCGCAACCGAGGCAGCGAAGCGCGACCTCGCCCCACAGATCGCTCGCAAAATTGTTGTCGAGCCACGCGCGGACCCGCTCGAGGTCCACCGGCTCGGGTCCCGGCGCGGCCTGTTGCGGCGCGGCGGGCGAGGTTGCAGGCTTAACGGCGGCGCCCAGCCGCTGCACGAATTGGCCGCCGCGCTCCGTGACACTCTTCAGCACGGCGCTGCCATCGGCATTGAGCGTGGCCAGCACGTCGCTGCCCCGCTCGTCGGCGGGCGAACCGCCGACGGCCCCGCAGAAACAGTACGGCCCCGGCTTCGCGCACGCAAAACTCACCAGCGTCGTGTTTCCACGCCTGCGCTGATAGGGCACGTCGTCGTAATCCCATTGGAACACGGTGTCCAGCAGTTGCATAGCGGCGGCGTCGCACGGCCTGCAGCCAAGGACGAGTATCTCCGCAGGCGGCGGGTCCGCCACGGCGACCTGGACGCCGCCGCCGCCGGACTTCTTATAGCTGAGCAGCGTCTCCGTCTGCGGGAAGAGAACGGCTTTCAAGGGGAGGCGGTTATTGACGTAATCGAGCTTCACCGTTGCCGCGGAAGTCGTCGGGGCGAGTTGAACGGTGCCGTTGTCGATGGCTGTCGGCGCGTAGACAACGCCGCCGCCTGAAACAACCGCGGTGATCGCTGCATCGAGCCAGCCGGGGCCGGCGGTGTAGAGAGTGGGGGAGTGGGCAGGACAAGCTTTAGGCGACATAACGTATGGCTCCAGAAACTGATGAATGATTAGACCTCAAAAGGATGAAGGATGAAGGATGAATAACATCAGGTGAGAAACCTGCGCCGGTCAGTCTTAAATGTCCCAATCGTCCCAATCGTCTCAATTGTCGCAATCGTC
>JAPLKX010000653.1 GCA_026387845.1 Candidatus Hydrogenedentota bacterium
ACGGTTGGGCTGATTGACTCGTGGACGAACCCTGATAACGCGCTTCTCTCCGCGTGGGTGAAAGATCGTGACGAGGAGGATGTTCCCCGTGCCGTTCAAAACAACAACCACGGCAGTTTTGTGGCGGGCCTCTTGGCTAACGCGCGGCGATTCAACCATAATGATCTGCGATTCCCCAATACGCCTGCCCGGATCGTGGATGTGGTGGCCATGCCTGCGGATGCCGGGATAACCGAGGATGATCTGTTGGACATCATACGGCGCGCCCTAACCAAGTATCCCAAAGTGCGTGTGTGGAATCTGTCCATCAGCAATGTTCGTAGCGTCTGTCAGAATGACGCGTTTTCCGACTTTGCGATGGCGCTCGACGAACTTCAGGACAAACACAAGGTAACGTTTGTAATTTGTGCGGGCAACTATGTGTGCCAGCCGCTTCGTGGCTGGCCACCGGGGGACCTTGGCGAAGGCGACCGCATCTTCCCTCCCGCGGATTCTGTTCGAGCTTTGACCGTGGGTTCGTTGGCGCACTATCATCAAGCGGATTCGCGAGTCAAGTCCGAGGAGCCCTCGCCGTTTTCGCGCCGCGGACCCGGGCCAGCGTTCATCCCCAAACCCGAAGTCTGCCACTACGGTGGGAACTGCACCGCGGACCTCGACTTCAGCCAGGTTGGAATCTTGTCCGTAGACGCGCGCGGCAACGTGGCCGAAGATATTGGCACAAGCTTCTCCACTCCGATTGTCGCATCGCTTCTTGCGCACGTTTACGAAGGTGTTGCTGACCCTGTCTCCACAAACCTGGCGAAGGCGCTCGTGGTTCACTCTGCGGCCTTGCAGTCAGATTCCGTCGATGCCCAAACACTGAAATACCGCGGTTTTGGCGTCCCCCGTGAAGTAGCCGACATGCTAACCTGTACGCCTTGGCAAGCTACGCTTGTATTCCAGCCTCAGTTGCCCCCAGACAGGCGCATCTTCAACCCCCGGATCGATTTCCCCATTCCCAAGTGTTTCAGGAGGGCTGACGGGAAAGTTGAGGGCGAATTTCTTATGACGCTCGTTTATGACCCGCCTCTGGGGCGTGGCGCCGGTGCAGAGTACTGTCGTGTTAACGTTGACGTTTCTTTGGGCACGTATGACATCCGGTCGAGAAGCGGAAAGCGGGAACACAAGGGGCTCATTCCGCCGGAGCCTGCAGACGTGGGCAAACTGTACGAGGAATACCAGGTCAAGCATGGTTTCAAGTGGTCGCCGGTGAAGGTTTATCGGAAACGATTGTGTCGTGTCGAAGGCAAGGCTTGGCGACTACAGATTCGAGTCCTGTACCGAGACAAACAAGACCTGCGCCGCCCCCAGAACGTTGCTCTCGTGCTCACGATGTTCGACCCCACTCGTCAGAAGCCAGTCTATGACGATGTGGTGGCGTCCATGCGCCAACTTGGCTGGGTTACTCAAGATCTGCGTGTCCATGGACGCGTCAGAGGGATTATTAGATGAAAGGTTTGGGCGGCGGTTGACGGGCAAGGCTGCCGCCCCCCTACCGCGACCGCCAGGCCTTCCACGTCGCCCGGATCGTAGTCGGCGCTGCGCCGAGCAGCGCCCGGAACCAGCTCTTGTAGGGCAGTTTGTAGTCGGGCACCTCTTCCATCGTGACGGCGCGGGCCTTCTCGCAGGCCAGCACGCACAGGCCGCAACCGATGCACCGGGCGGCGTTGTGCTTGTGGGTCTTGGCCTGGGTATCCACCGTGATGGCCTTCATCGGGCACTTATGGGCGCACTGGCCGCATGAGGTGCAGCGGGCGAGGTCGAACGCGGGCAGGAAGTGGGGCGGGGCGATGAACGACGGGGCGCTGAACTCGCTGATGGCGAGCATCGCGTGGCAGCAGCATCCGCAGCAGGAGCACGAGCACTGGCCCCCGGCGGCCTCC
>JAPLKX010000100.1 GCA_026387845.1 Candidatus Hydrogenedentota bacterium
TATCGGCTGAGTTCGCCGGTCGCGGTTTCCGCAGCGACATAGTTAAACCCGGATGGGGTCCGGGTATAGCCGTCTGCGGGGAGTTGTTTGGCGGTATACACGTCGGGGTCCATAAAGGTGGCCTGGATCTTGAGATAGAGCCAATGCTCGGGGAGCAGTTCGTTGTACCCGTTGGCGACGGACCCCACGTTGTACAGGAAAACGGGCGGCTCGGGCGGGGCCGGGGTGTAGACGGCGTGGCTGAGGCTTCCGGCGGGCTCGGTCATCTGCAACCCGCTGAGGACGGGGTAGGGAAAGGCATATCCGGGCTGGTCTGCGGCAAAGGTGATGCCGGCTGCGCCAAACGCGGTTGCGGCCCCGTTCCACCAGACCAGCGCGTCCGTGGTGTAATACTGCAGGTCAACCGCGGGCGGGATGGTGTCGATCACGATGCCCTTATGGCCATCGACGGCCTGGCCGAGGATCAGGCTGCCTTCATCGGTGAGGTCGAGCACGCGGTCGGGAAGGCGCAAGATGAGCTGGGCGTTATCGCTGTCGGCAATATAGGTTTTCCCGTTGGCTTCCCCGAGGATGGTGTCGATGTTGGGTATCCGGCCCCAGTATATGCCGTCGCCGCCGTCGAGCGGGATCTCGATGTCGTACGCCAAGTCGTTGACCTCGACGCCGTCGGGAAGCAGGCACAGGCTGCTGCCGAGGTTGGGGATCGTGCCGCTGTAATTGATCAGGACATCCGCCCCGCGCCGGCCCACCGGCTCCTCATAAATCTCGCAACGGGTCCAGACCCCGATCGAGGCGTTTGGGTTGAGTTCATCGGCGCCGTTGAACGGCTCTGAACCCCGGCCATCGCCCTCGAAGTCTATCGTAACGCCGCTGACGCTCGCGCCCTTGTGGATCTCCGTCAGATTGTGGAGGCTTGTGGTGAGCATCCTGCCCTGCCAGGGCTGGGTGTCAAAGTCAACTATCTCCGAATAGTTGCCCGTTCCCTGCAGCGACCCCGGGCTGTAATTTCCGGAGGCGTTATCGTTGGAGTTGCTCGAACTGACGGCGGATTGCGGGGTGCCGGCCTCGTCCCAAATGCCGTAGGCGGCGTTGCGGTACATCAGCGTGTTGACCAGCGTCGCTTTGCCGCCGGCCTTGACATGGACGCCGCTGGCCCGGTTGTCATAAAACGTGCAGTGCGTGATTTCGGCGGTCGCCGCGGCCCCGTCCACCAAGATCCCGTCAAAGTTCTTGTAGAACACGCAGTTGGTCAGTTTTGCGGTGGCGCTGCCGCTGACAACCACGCCCGCCACATCAGCCGCCTGTTCCCGGATGTAGCACCGGTCAAGCTCGACCCGGCTGGTGCCGTCGGCCGCCACAGCGTTGAACCCGCCCGTAAGCGTGACGCCTCGGATCACGAAAGGCGATGCGTCTTCCCCGACGCTCGTAAAATCGAACAACGCCAAGAGAGGGGTGCCGTGAAGGATGACATCGTAGGGTTTTGTGAGCGAACCCCCTTCGATCTTTTTGAGGCTGCCGGGCGGGGTTGTCATGCTGGGCCACGTCCATTCACCGACCACGGTTGCCGCATTGGACGCGGCGTTCTTCAATATAAGCAGCCGCGTCTTGCCGGATGTGCCGGTGAATTCGGCCAGGGCCGCGGCCGGCGTATTGGCGGTCACATAACCTTCTGATTTGTACAGCTCGAACGTCTCATTGCCCGTAACCCCCAGAACCACCGTATCCGACGCATCATCGGCGGCGAACGCGGGAACGGCGGTAACAGACAGCAGGACAGCAAGGACGAAGCCGATTGCTGATTGCCGATTGCCGATTGCTGATTGCCAATTGAAATCTGAAATCGAAAATCGAAAATCGAAAATCGAAAATCGAAAATCTGAGATCAAACGTTGGCTGTGCATTACGACCTCCAGCCCATAATGGGGCGCGCCGCGTGAGGCATTACGGCCCGTGAGGGCACGGCCCCTCAGGGGCGCTCATACACGGTGCGCGTCTTTCGTTCCGATGTGCGGGTGAATTCGTCGTCGCTTCTGTAATTTATGACGCCGTCGCCGTCCAGATCTTCGCCGGTCCCGGCCTGGACGGTCACGAGGATTTCAAAAATATCCGACCGCGTGGTCATTAGGTTCGCCGAACGCGACAACCGCCACGCCGACTCCTGCATCGCCTGAGTTGCAAGATAATCCGGGACCGACCCGCCGAAATCTCTGCCGATAACCAGTGGCCAGAACGTGAGGTTGTCATCGCGCGGATCGTTCAGGTCAGGATTCGAATACGGGACAAGCAGGTCGGAGATCGACTCGAAGTACCGGCCGTCCCAATGTTCGGCGCGTTTGACGAACGCCCGGCCACTTGCAAGCCACTCCGCGCGAACAAACGTCCGGCGAATGTCGTTGGGATCGTTTGCATCCGGCGCTGTCGTGAGCTTACGGACCTCGTCGTCACTACTATAAAGAAGATCGTCGGGTGGGTAGCCGGTGAACAGGGTGCTGGTTGATGCAAGCGGAACAGTTGGATTTGCGCCGTCATAGCGGTACAGACCGTCGCCGTCGATGGTCCAGCCGAGGCCCGACCAGCCGCGGTTGAACGTGGCACCCGGGACGGGCGAGAACGCCGGGTTCGCAAAACCCACACTCTGCATCGCCGAAATAAGGCCTACCGTCCCCGTCTGCAGTGGGTTGTTCAAAATTGGATCCTCCGCGCCAAAAAGCACTGTGTTGTTGAGGAAGCACCCGATCGAGAAAAGATCGTACGTAGTATCAGTGGTTATACTTAAGGATAAGCGGTACTCCTCGCTGGCCGGGAAACTTGCGGTATTCAATTGGGGCATGACGACACTGTCAATAACGGGGTAGAGTGTCGCGACCGGGTCACCGCCCGGTACTTTCTCAACGCGCAGCAGATAATAGCTGTCGCCGGTGCAACGGATGATCATGCCGAACTCGTATGCTTCGGGCGTTGCCTCGACGTTGACTGTAACGGCAAAGTTGTAATCCCGCTCGTACACAGCCTGCTCGGGATAATCCTGAAACACCCCCGGAATGCCCGCCAACACGTTCAGCCGCCGCGTCACATTATCCGAGTCTTTGTACAGGCGCGTCTCGACGGTGTTGATGTTGATCCGCCCCTGCGTCCGCGCCCGCGGCGTAAGAATCACGCCCGCGAACGTGTTGAGCGTGTCGGCGGTGACGCCAGGTGCAGGCGGCTGGACGGCATTTTCAATCTCGACAGCAAGCCGGTTGTTGTTCACGCTGATTGAACCGCAGTAGATGTAACCCCTGCTGTCCGGCCTGAACGTTGTCAGTCTGCCGAGGCTGTCCTTCGAGTTGGCATCCTGTTTGGTAGTTGTAATTGCGCCGTCGCCGTTGGTATCCGTATAGACCGTAATATTCACCGCTGGCCGTTCCGTCACATTTTCCATCACGCGACACCGAATGAACTTGCCCGTATCGGTCAACGTGTCCGGCGAAACGTCGAGCAACTTCAGCCCCGTATCTGCGTACAAGTCGTAGGTCCCGTCCTGCAACCCGCTCGAGGCGTCCCACTCGACGTAAAGCGTCGCGTTGCCATTACTGTCGAGATTTCTCGAGGCGAACAGGACCGCCCTCTTTTCAACCGGCCAGCGAGAACGAAGCACCGCCGGGTCTTCCAGACCCGCGGGCCGCTCCGTCGGCCCATTCAACAGCCAGTAATTGCCGTCGAGGGGCAATCCGGCGGGCACTGGTTCGGTATCCGTCCCAAAAGAAATCTCATGCAGGAAGAAGGGCCGCCACGCCTGCGGCAACTCGTACTCCGTGTTGCCGCACGGGTCCACAAAACTGCACGCCAGTTGCGCCGCGGTCGGCGCAGTCGGCAACAATGATCTAAACGCGCCCGCGCCCGGCGACAGGTAAATGGCGTCCGAGACGCCGGCTTCCATCAGGCTCTGGATGTTGCCCGCCGTCTCAGGCTCAGGCTGGAACCCCGCCAATGCGTTTATTGACAGCGGTACATTGCCATATTCGCTATACGCCTTGTTCAGCGTGCAATACTCCAGCGACATCAAGTCGCCCAGCGAATCAAACGACTTGTTCCGGATATCCACTAAAGTAAGTTCGCGCAGCAGCCTTTGCGTGTCAACGCTGGGATCGAGCACGTTCCACGCGGCGTCGTTGCGTTCCAAGGGTGAGCCGTTCCACTTCGGTGAACCCACAGCAACGGGCTCGTGCGACCAGTCGTCGTAGTTGCCGTCGGTGGCTTGCCAGCGGTTTTGAGTACCGAACCGGTCGCCGTTGTACAGCGGGTGATACTTGCGCTCGAGCGAGCGGTAGAAATCGATGCCCATCGAGTTGTCCGGCCAGAACTTCTTGTAGGCCTCGGTGAACGCGCCGGACTGGTCGTGAAGTGATGGCCGGAACGCAACACCGTTTCCGTCGACAGTTGAAACCTCGTCGTCGATGCAACGGTTGATCACGTCCCGCTCGGTGTAGGTGATGCGGTCGACGACGCGCTTTTGCTGGTGGGCGCCCTGGTAGAGGGAAACAAACACGTTGTCGCCCGGCGAGAACCTCCGCTCGATGAATTCCTTCCACTCGGGATTCAGGAAAAGGTCGCCGGGATACAACGACGGCATCAGGTCGTACAACAAGGCGAAGGGCAGGATGTTGAACGATCCCGCGCCCGCATGGACCTGAAGCGGGCTGTCTATCCACAATCGGCCTTCGTCAACGCCCTCGCCCGGACCGGTCGCATCGGAGTCGCCGTTGTGGTCAATGCCGTCGCGCCCCTGGATACCCGGCGGATTGTTGAGGCCAATCAGGTGGTCGTCGTAATCGTTGTCAATCGAGTCGTGCTCGGGATAGTTGGGAAAAACGCCGCCGCGAAGCACCCATTTTGCAATAAAGGCTTTATCGTCGGTCGTGTCGGATGGAATCAGACCAGCATTCAGGCCAAGAACTCCCAACTGCACAATACGCTTGGGCGCATCACTTGCTTCAAACGGCGAAACCCCCGTTGGTACGCCGCGTCCATCGCCTCCGACACCCTCCTCACGCACCGGGATCAATGGGACCGTCGTGTCGCCCGCATCAAAGAAGGTCGTTGGGTCATCGGGGAACGGATAAATTCGATAGCCGGGCGTGCCTACCTGACCAATGCCGTTCCAAAAGAACGGGTTATCTTTATACGCGTCTGCAAACGTGGTGTCAGTAAGCGGGTCGGGATCCTCGGGAATTGGAGGACTGAACGCAGAAACCGCCAAGAGCAGCCGGTTGTACGGCGGCATCGAGTCGATTACGGTGCCGTACGGCACTTCCATTTCGACCTTGTCCCCGCTCGAAACATTGCCTTCAGGATCTGGAGCGCCAACCGTAAGCTGCCAGCCCGACAGGTCTACCGGCTGACCACTCACGTTTTCAATCTCAACCCACTCATGATCCGGCTCCTGGCTGAAGTCAAAGAAGTTGATGGTAAAAAGCCCCCCCGGCAGACTACTTGGTTCCCCATTGTAATAAACAGCAATGTGAAGATAGACCTGTTCCCCCGCAGGCGCGTAGCGGGGGATCGTTACCGTATGTGCCTGATTATCCCGCCAGTAACCAAGATCAGTGTTTGCCGCATTACTCGGCCTTTCACCTGAGCAGAACAAAAAGCCGGAAGGAGTGGTGGTATCGTCCCGTTGATTTTCATATCCGCAAACCGGGCCGTCAAAAGCTGGTACATAGGCAGCACCTGGTAGTGTACCCAAGACGAGGTCGTCCAAAATGCGACGGCCGCTATTGTCGACCGTAATGGACGACTGTAACGCAGGATCAGCGTTAGGATTTACGCAGTACGTCGCCGCCGCCGCTGCGTCGCCAACATATTTTACGACAAACTTGAAGTTAGTTTGGGCCGTATTTTTGTCCAGGACATAGTTGCCTGCCGCGTCCTTGGTGTTGATGGTCAAGTAATACCGGCCCGGGGGAAGATACTTGTAGGGTTGAAAACGGTATTCAATAACGTTGAGCAAAGGCGTCGGAGGAAGATTTGGGTCGGTATCGACACCGTCATAAATATCAACATTAATGTTCTTAACTTTCGTGGCTAGAACTGCGCTATTGCCTATTACGCCGACGGGAAAGTTGGGCGTTAGTGCGTTTAGCGTCCAGACTCCTTCCATGTTTATCGAATCGAGATTGGCTTGGTATTCTACAGTTGGAACAGTCCCGGGTATTGTCCTTCTCTCGTCGCAGAGCCTATAGCATTGAATGCGGAATGGCGATCCGCCGACAGCCGTGTCTGGAAAATAATAAGGCTGATTAGCCTGGCCATAGAACCAATCAATTTCGGCTTCGACACGCCGGACGGGTCTTACCATGATTTCGTTGATACGTATGGCTTCAGTGCCGGCGACGGTGTAGTTGATGGGCCTTTTGGCTTCTTCGGGCGGAACTCCGTTTTCGATCTGGAGTGCGTACCACCATGGGTCGTACTCGAGTTGTTGCAGGTCGTTGGTGGAGAGTTCGGTGCGGGCGTAGTCGTCGTCGGCGGAATCGGCGATGTTGACGGCGAGTTGCATGGCTTGGAGCCGTGGGTCGAGGGGCATGATGAGGGGCCGGGGAGCGCCGCCGAGATCGAAGGATACGCCGGATTGGTTGACGCCCTCGATGCGCATTCCGGCAAGGAATGCGTTGAGGGGGAAAACTTCCTGTTCGTCGGGGCGCATATTGCCGGCGAGGTATCGGTCAACGTCTTCGGGCAGGTAGCGGTAGCCGAGTTGGGCGTAAATCTGCTCGGGATCGAGGGGGTTGCCGTCCGCGTCTTCGCCGTGATACACGAGCGCCTCGTTTAGATTCCAATCTTT
>JAPLKX010000720.1 GCA_026387845.1 Candidatus Hydrogenedentota bacterium
CCTCCTCCCCTTCGCGCCGCACCCTTATATTGATAGCCCCGCCCGCGCCCGTATACTTTATCGCGTTGTCCAGCAGGTTGGCTATCGCCTGCTGCAGACGGCCCCGGTCGCCGAGAACGTCCGCCGGGCCCGCCGCATGCACGTTCAGCGTAATGTCCCGGTCTTCGGTCGCCGGCTCAAACAGCTCGCACGTGTCCGCCACCAAGGTGGCGCAATCCACCGGCTGCGCGTCCATCCGCGCCACGCCCGATTCCATCTCGGAAATCGCCAGCATCGAATTAACCATCGCCAGCAGTTCGTCGCACGCCTCCACGATTTCGCCCGCCATCTCCCGGTGTTGCTCGAGCGTAGCCCCGTTTGTTATGGCCATCTCGGCCGCTCCACGGATACGCGTCAGCGGGCTGCGAAGTTCATGAGCGATGCTGTCGTTCAGCCCCTTCGTTTCCTGGATTAGCGCCGCTATCCGAGCCAGCATCGTGTTCAGGACGTGGCCCAGCCGGTCAATTTCACGGCCGTGGCCCGTCGTCGTGATTCGACGCCCCATCGCACCGCCCGAAATATCCTCCGCAACCGCCGTCAGTGCCTGCACACCCTCCATGGCCCGGCGTGCTATCACCCACGCCGCGAATACGGCCGCCAACAGCGATACCGCAAACACCTCGAGGCAACGCTGCCGGTACGTCGACAGCACCACCGTGTTGTGCTCCGTGTCCACGCCCATCAGCACAAAAAGTCCCGGCGCCAACGTCCCGTACATGACCCTGCCATGCCGCCCCGTGTCCGGATCCGTCAACTTCCGGAAAACGGGAGTTGGATGCCCCGCCGCGGGCGCCGGCGTGGTCGACGCCGCATTCCAGTAGGAAAGATCGCTCGAAAAAACCTCGGCGCCCTTCCCGTCGAACACCCGCACAAACACCTGGCTCTTGCCTTTGACCGATTCCTCGAGCGCCACCTCACGCTGAAGCGCCTCTAAACCGCCTTCCTTGTATATCGACTGAAATTCCCGGAATTCCGCCGCCAAATCCTGATCCACGTTGGACTGCAGCGCGTGCGCAAGGTACCCGTAAAGCAGAAGAAACGCCACCAGCGTCGTCAGCGCAATAATGGCCCCGGAAAGCAGCGTCAGCCGCGTCTTGACGCTGTCTAAAAACCTACTCCTCGGTTCGGATGACATACCCCACTCCACGGACCGTATGGATGTACGGGCGCGAATACCCTTCGTCTATCTTGTCTCGCAGCCGGCTTACACGCGATTCCACCACGTTGGTCTGGGGGTCGAAGTTGTAGCCCCATACGTGCTCCATGATCATCGTCTTGGTCACCACACGGTTCGCATTGCGCAGCAGGTAAAGCAACAACGCAAATTCCCGCGGCTGCAACTCGATCCGTTTGCCCCCGCGCCGCGCTTCGTGCTTCAACACGTCCAGCGTCAGGTCACCTACCGTATATAACGTCGGCTCCGAGGTCCCCTGCGCTCGACGGACCAGCGACTGAAGCCGCGCGATCAACTCCGAAAACGCAAACGGTTTTGTCAGGTAATCGTCCCCGCCCGCCCGAAGGCCCGGCCTTCCTGCTTCAGCCCGTTCACCAGGAACGACAGGATTTTTTCATCGTCATCCACAACAAGTACCCGCATCTGCTCCTCCGGGTTGGGATAAAACCATGCCGCCGACCGACCGGCGCCAAGACCACCTCCCTAAAGTATACGTTAGGATCCCGCGGTTGTCGAAACGTTACCCACAGGTTGCCGGACGGTAATCTCCGGAATGACAGTTTGGGGTACGTTTTGGTTGCGGCCACGCCGCACTGTAGTACTATCTGTCAACTTCGCGCATTTTTTCGAAGAAACTCACTGGGACAATTGCGACGATTGAGACGATTGGGACCGTTTAAACTTCAGTCCGCGCTCGTCGGGACGCCCCCTGGCAGTTGTGGGGGGTGTCCCTTTTTTCGAGCATGACAACCTTGTTAAAATTTAAAAGTGGGACACCCCCAACAACTGCCGGGGGGCGTCCCAGACGTGGCAACCTTGTTAAAAGTTAAAAGTGGGACACCCCCCACAACGCGCCCTAAGAAGCGCGGCCGGGGGGCGTCCCAGACGTGGCAACCTTGTTAAAAGTGGGACGTGGCAAAAGGCTGGACTGCGTTTTTGGGTTGCGGCTCCGCTGCGCCGTGCCCTCCGTGCCCTCTGTGGTTAAAACTTCTCCCCTCACTCGAGCCCGTATTTCTTTATCTTGTACTGTAGTGTAGTGCGTTTGATGCCCAGGTGGTCGGCCGTTTTGCTTTTATTCCAGTGGAACCGGTCGAGTGCGCTTTTGATGATTTCCGCTTCCATCTGGTCGGTGCGCTCGATGAGCGAGAGTG
>JAPLKX010000784.1 GCA_026387845.1 Candidatus Hydrogenedentota bacterium
TAGGCGCGGTCGTCTCGCCCGCGCCGTCCAGCAACGTGCGCTCGGGAACTTAAAGCACACCTGTCGCGCTTACCATAGCTCGGGTTCTGGACGGCGCGGGCGAGACGACCGCGCCTACTTTTTTTTTCAAACTCAGCGGCTAACTGAAATAGTTCTGCTACATCGGCTGTTAATTTGATTTGACGGTTTATGATCGTACCGGCAGCGTAGACGCAACCTTGGCCCAAACCGGTCAAGATTAACGCGTTTACCTCCTGTCGGACGTATCACAGACCGTCATTTTTTATATCGGTAAGGTTCCCACTCCGGCTCATTCTCAAAAATCCACTCGTAATACTCCTGGTGTTCCAGCCGCGACGCCGCATCCTGATCCACAATCACCGTGCAGCGACGGTGCATCTGAAGCGCCGACGCAGACACCATCGACGTGATCGGCCCCTCGACCGCCCTCGCCACAATATCCGATTTCTCCGGCCCCGTCGCCAGCAGCACGCACCGTTTCGCATCCAGGATCGTCCCCACTCCCATCGTGATCGCATGCCGCGGAACCCGCTCGGGCGATCCGAACAGCGCCGCGTTCTGCTCGACCGTCTCCGGCGTCAGCGCCTTGACGCGCGTCCGCGAAAACATCGCCGACAGCGGCTCGTTGAACCCGATGTGGCCGGTCCTGCCGATGCCGAGCAACTGGAAATCGATCCCGCCGCGCTCCCCAATCAGCCACTCATACCGCTCGCATTCCGCGTTGAGATCCGGCGCGTTTCCGTCGGGCAGGTAAGTGTTCCGCAGGTCGATATTGACCAGATCGAACAAGTGCATGTTCATGTAATGCCGGTACGACTGCTCGTCATCCGGCGCCAACCCCACGTACTCGTCCAGGTTGAACGTCGAGGCCAGCGAAAAATCCAGCCCGCCCGCCTTGTGCATCTCGACCAGGATGGCGTACACCCGCGCCATCGTCCGGCCCGTCGCAAGCCCAAAAACGATCTGCGGCTTGTCCCGCAGGCAACGCGCCATCAGACGCGCCGCTAAATTCGCCGCATCCCCCGCCGTCGGCCGTATGATGACTTCCATGGCGTCCCTCCTTTTGCCGCGATCATACCAGTTGGCCCGCCGCGTACGCTAAGCGAGCGCCCGCCATACCATCCGCGCCCCAACCACCACGATCACCGCCGCCAGCGCCGCACGGCGCTGCGTATAACTCAGCCGCGTGTTGATGTACCGGCCAAAAGGCGACCCGGCCTGCGCCCCCAGAAAAATCCACGGCGCCACCACAAGGCTCACCTGGCCCACCGTCAACGGCAGGTTCACCTCCGGCGCCGCCCTGAGGTGCACCGCCACCGCGGCCACCGACGTCGCCACCATCACCAGGTTCGACAGACCCGTCACCCGCTCGTTCGTCGCGATTCGCGTCAACAGCGCCAGAGGCACCAGCACCAGACCCCCGCCGATGCCCGTCATCCCCGACGTGACGCCCGTCGCCAGCCCGATCCCCACCGACATCGCCCCACGCTGCCACGCGGTCCCCACAAACTCCGCACGCCGTTCGCTGAACAACAGCCGCAACACGATCAACCCCAGCAGCCCGACAAAAATCCAAATCACCGTTTCACCGGAAAGACGATCCGTAAACCACGCCCCGCTGTACCCGCCAACGATTGAACCCGCCGCGAGCAGCCCTGCGGAGTCCCATGGCACCGGCCGCCCGCGATTTTGCCGCCACGCGTTGATGCCCGCCACAAAGATGATAATAAACAGGCTCGTGCCTTTGGCCGTGTGCGGCGCCATCCCCGGCACAAACTCCAGCAGCGCCGGGACCATCAATATGCCCCCGCCAATCCCCAGCGCCGCGTTCATCAAACCGACGATCACGCCTACAACTAACATCAAGATAAATAGCGAAACCATCCCCCGATCTTACTTCAAACCCACCACGGAGGTCACGGAGTACACAGCGCGGCCAAGGCCGCAACCAAAAAGCCAACATAAAGACACTCCCCGTCTGGGACGCCTCCCGGCCGCGCGGATTTCTGCGCGGGAAAACAAGAAGATGAAGGTTAGTAGTACGGAGAAAGGCTCTAAAAGGCCGTGGCCTGACTCAAACTGTCATCCGCATTTTCGTTTCTATGTCCTCTCCGTGTCCTCCGTGAACTCCGTGGTGTATCATTCTTGTTGCAGCACCTTCTGGTAGCTAGTACAATGCGCAGGGGTTTCAGAAAAACAAAGGAGAAAAACCATGAGTAATCAAGACATGAAGGACTGCCCGGACTCTTTGTGTGAACGTGTCATCGGGGCTGCTATAGCCGTGCATCGCGAACTAGGCCCGGGCCTTTTGGAGTCGGTATACGAGAAAGCGCTGATGTTCGAGCTTCAGGATCAGGGAATTCAAACCCGAAACCAGGTTGACGTTCCTCTCTTTTATCGGGGAAACGATTTGGGTACGGCGTTTCGTGCCGACCTTGTGCTCGAGGACTGCCTGCTGCTCGAACTCAAATCTGTGTCCGAATTGACCGACTTGCACCTGGCTCAGATTATGAGCTACCAGCGGCTGCTCAATTTCAAGCGCGGCTACTTGCTGAACTTCAATGTTCGCCGGATGATTGATGGAGTCAAGCGAGTAAGCATCTGAAGACTCCAAACCACGGAGGTCACGGAGAGCACGGAGAAAAACAAAAGAAGAAAGAGCTTAACTCCCACCGCATCTGCGTTTTGAGTTTTATTCTTTCTCCGTACTACTATCCGCCAACTTCTTGTTTTCTTGCGTAGAAGTTGAAGCTTCGATGCCGCGCGTTGGG
>JAPLKX010000565.1 GCA_026387845.1 Candidatus Hydrogenedentota bacterium
GAGCGCCCAGGAAAAGGTATGGTATTACAAGTGGTTCCGGCCGGACGTCGTGGTTGGGGTCGGCTACTGGGGCCACGCGCCCCAGCTTGTGTTGCACCCGCAACGCTACGGCGCGCTTCCCGTGCCCTGGCTCGTGGCGGACGGCTACATTGCCAACTACTTGGACGTCCTCAACAAGCTGCCCCTGATCCTGGTGACGTCGAACTGGGTCAAGAGGGTCTACGCCCGCGACGGGCTCGATGAGAGCCGGGTCGAGGTGCTTCCGGTCGGATGCGACACCAGCGTCTTCACCAAGTATGATCGCAACGATCCCAAAGTTGCGGCGATGCGCGAGGCGATGGGCGTCCAGCCCGACGAGCTGATGATTGCCACCGTGGGCGGCGACGCGGCGTCCAAGGGCGCTCAAGAGGTGATGCAGGCCCTTGCCATGATCGACAAGAAGGTGCCGCCGTGGAAATATGTCTGCAAGGTTTGGGAACAGCCGCGCACCCTGCAACAGAACGCGATGGATCTGCAGTTGGCGGCCACACTCGGCATTGACAAAAAAGTCCTCTACAGCACCGGCCGGTTCTCCCGCAACGGGATGCCGTACCTGCTTGCGGCGTGCGACATATACGCCGCGCCCTCCCGGCTTGAAGGGTTTGGGATGCCGCAGGTGGAAGCCAACGCGTGTTGCCGTCCCGTCATCGGCATAAAAGCCATGGCCATGCTGGAAACGATGGTCCATGGAAAAACGGCGTTCTTGGCCTCGGTAGCCCAGGAGGTCCGCCTCAGGGAATGCGTGATCGCGGAGGACGGCGGGTCTCGCCGGAGGTGCGTGTCATTCAAGAAACCCCGCATAGCCGACTACCGCGCCAGCGTCAGGGATATTGGCAAATACCTCCTCAAACTCATGAACGACCCGGAACTTCGGCAGAAAATGGGAGAAGCCGGCCGCCAGCGCGTCGTCGAGCTGTTTGACTACCGGTCGGTGGCCCGCCGGTTTATCGAGATTATCGGCGACCGGCTAGGGGTTACCTGAATGACCGCGAACGCAAAATCCGCAGCGATTGACGTGCTGCTGCACAACGCGTCGGGCCCGTACAGCGGGCTGCCGCGAACCGCGGGGTGGGGTTACCCCGAACCCTACACGCGCGACCTGATGATCGCGGCGCTGGGGGTGTTTGTCAGCGGCAACGAACGCCTGATCGACATCTGGCGGCGGATTCTCGAGATGCTGGCGCAAAACCAGTCCCGCCTGGGGCACATCCCCTCGCTTGTTCACGACCCCTGCGACCGCGGGGCCAGCGATACCACGCCGCTGTTTCTACTCGTCACGGCCATTTACAGGAGAATCACAGGCCACAACCATTTCCTCGAGGATGCCGTGGAAAAGGCCCTCACCTGGATGGAATACCAGAGTCCGGACGATTGCATTGCCGTCACCCAAATGCCCACCAGCGACTGGAGAGATGAGCAATGGGTACTGGGCTACGGCCTGTTTGTAAACACGGTGGTCTACTGTTACCTCCAGTTGTACGGCCAGCACCGGCGCGCAGCAAACTTACGCAGGATGATGAGCCGGTTTACCGTGACGGGCGACGTGCTCCACCGGCATGTCCATGAGGGCCTGGCTTTGAGACGCAAGCCCTACTACGCGCTCTGGGCGTACAAAGTCTACAGCAGCGAGCGGTTCGACTTGCTGGGCAACAGCCTGGCCGTGCTGGCCGGGCTCGACCCGCCGTCCCGGGCCGAGGCGGTGATGTCGTGGGTCGAAAATGAGTGCGCGGCCCTCCGCAATCATCGCGAACTCGCCATCAGCCTCCCACCCAATCTCTTTCCCTACATCAGGCCGGACGACCCGGACTGGATTGGCCGGTATGAGAAGTACAACATGCCGGGGCGGTACCACAACGGAGGGGTTTGGCCGTTCATCTGCGGCTTCTACGTGGGCGCCGCGGTCGCCGCCGGGCGGCCCCGCCTCGCCCAGCGGAAGTTGGAGGCGCTGACGGACCTGGTGCGCCCGGCCCGCGCCGCCTCGGTCGACTATGGGTTTAATGAGTGGTTTTGTGCACAGGACGGCAAGCCCTGCGGCCAGGATTGGCAGAC
>JAPLKX010000060.1 GCA_026387845.1 Candidatus Hydrogenedentota bacterium
CCGGCGGCAAGGAATAGCGGCAATGTAAGCAACACCACGCGCGGCTGGGTCATGAAATCAATCAGGAACAGCAGGTTTCTTGTCAAGCCCATATGGGCGGAGAAGGACGGGAAATCGGGGTTTTGGTAGCCTTTTGTGAGCGGGTAGAGGAATGTGCCGGAAGAAATGTAGGCTACGATGAGCCATGGCAGCACGGCGAGAAAACAGAGGGCTAGGGTTGTCACGCCCTGCAAAAAGACCTTCTTGGAAGGCCGGGGAAACAGGCGGAACACGTAGTAGAGTACGAGGAAGGCAACGGCGCAGACCGCGTAGTTGAATCTCAGCGAACAGGCAAACGCGGCGGCGAGCGCGGGTAAAATGGGATGTATTTTGCCGGGCCGGCTCGAAGAAAGATGAAGGGTTCGCGCCAGTGCGAGAAAGGCCAGCAATCCGCTTTCGGTGCTCATTGTATTGAGGCGCGGCGCGGGTATCATGAGGATGGCGAACACGGCGAAGAACTGAAGGGCCGTGTTGCGGGCGCCATTGCGGTTCATGAACCCGCAAACGAGGCCGGCGATCATAATGGGCGCAATGCCGAGTTCCAACAAGTACATGTTCCGGTAATCGCCGCCGGAAAGGATCATCGCCTGGAGGAAAGAGTGGCCGCCCAGCGTGGGAAGGCGGCGGAGACTGAAGGGCTCAATCAGGGTGCCGGTCTGGAGTATTTTGGAGGCGAACGTGAAATATGCGATGCAGTCATCGCACCACTGAAAGTAGTATTGGGCGACGGCCAGCATGTAAAGTATCCCAGCCAAAGCCATAATCGGCGCATACTTGACAGCGGAGGCAAGCGACTTACGGGTACGTCTCGCGCTGGAAAACGAACGCCGCGCCGTTACGAACAGTGCCGTGAAGAAACCAATCGCCGTGAAGCCATAAATGACGGTGGGCGAGGCCATGCGAAACAGGCACAGGATGCCGCCCATCACCGTGGCAAGGGCCATTCCCCACGCCGCTCTTAATGGCCAATCAACTCTTGCGAGCGTGAGCCATGCCCGGTTATCGTTACGGCGGGAAAGGGCGGCGGCCAGCAGGGTTCCCCACCCGATGAAGCTGACAATCAGGATAAGACCCCAGCTAAACTGCCAGATGAATGTTTGGCGCCACGGGAAATCAACGCCTATGCCGGTCACGTCTCGTCCCCCTGTCTGCAGGGTTGCTGCGCAAAGGATCTCGCCCCATTGCTCTCGCTTGATGAGGTCGGTGGTGGAGAGCATCGGAATGCGATCGACGAGGTGGATGCGGCCGCCGTACTGGTGGACAATTGGGGCTTCAATGCAGTTGGCCCCGTACTCGGCGCCATTGGTGTGGACATCGGGCCGGATCTGGTCGAGCAGCGCGATAGGGTTTGGCTCATCGAACAATGTGACGTAATCGACCCACCGAAGGGCGCGCAACATGGCCACGCGTTCTTCCTGGCGGCAGATTGGGCGCGAGGGGCCCTTGTACGATTTGACGGACACGTCGCTGTTGACGCCCACGATGAGGATGTCGGCCTGCCGTGCGGCTTCCTGAATTATAAAGAGATGGCCGGAATGGAGCAGGTCGAAACTGCCGTTCAGCGTGCCGATGGTTTTCCCCTGCGCGCGCAGGCGTCGCACGAGTTCGGGGAGGTTTTTGCGTTCCACGAATTCAGCGGTCCCCGTATTCATGGTTGGTTCACCTCGCAAGCCTTGCCCGTTTTGCGGGCGTGTGGAGCCGTATAGGCGTTGACGACAAAGAGAATAAGGCACAAGTACAGAAGGAAGAAGTGCCGCGGCAGGAAATGCCCGTGTATCATGGCGTGCTGCCGCATGACGATAATCCAGCCCGAACAGACGAACAACGCGGATAACACTCCGCCAACTCGCCAAACAAGGGGAATCCCGCCCCGGTTCGGCAGATCCGCCCGGGCTGCCCGCGCAGCGGCCTCGACCGCAAATACGATAAGGGCTGCCGCTTCCACCCACAACGAAAACGGGTAGAAAAACCGGCCATCATACAGGAACTGCCTTCCGTATTTATCTGCCAACGTCACTAGCGGCGTCGTCTCGATCCGGTATCCTGCCGCACCAACAAAATCGTCGAGCGCCTCGGACAAGCTCCCGTAGTAGACGGCAACCTGCGCAAAATGAACCGCATGCGCCAGGCAGAAACCCGCGCCCGCAACCGCCACGGCCCATCCAAGACGCATAACGCCTTTCTTGACCGGACAAGTGGAGCCGGCAAAACAGAAAACCGGCACGGCCGCAAAAGTCACCAGAAAACAGTAGTCGAAGGACATGTAGCCTTGCGCAAATGCAAGGAGAAAGAGAAGAATGAACCGCGTTGGACGACGCGTTTGGGTATCAGAGAACAAACTTCCCAACACGGCTATTTGCAGCAAGAGCAGGCTTTGCGCATAGCTTTGGTAGTGCAACCCGTGCATCATGTTCGTAAACATGGGCGTCGCGGCAAGCAAAACCATCACCGCAGCGGACAGTCCCGGCCCCGCCTGCCGCCACAAGAACCGCGCAAAAACCGCCGCCGCCAACAGGCCGAACGTGATAGGTGCCGCCCGGAGCAGCGCGAATCGCCTCTTGCCGAACAGAGTCGTAACGAGCCCCGTAATCCACTCCGGCCCGGGCGGGTAGTGCGTATACACGTAGTGGTCAGGAGTAACAGGCGCCTTGCTCGACGGAATCAGGTAGCCGCCCTCGGTCTTCCGCCCATTGATGACAATGTGGACCGGAAATCCCTCTTGTTTCCAGGTGTCGCCGTAACAGATGTCCGGCAGGCCGGCGTACTTGAAGAAGCCAAGGTCTGCAAACGACTCGCCGCCCCGAACGGCGTTGCTTTCGGAAAACCCGTCGGCGATATGACTGACCGAATCCGCCAACACTTTCACGTAAAAGATCTGTTGCATAATGATATATAAGAGTATAAGTAGGTAGATAATGATGGCGATGGAGACGGGCATCGAACATCTCGGCAGACGGGCCTGAACGTTGGGCGCGAAAATGAAGAGGAGAGCCAGCACGGCTGCCGAAGCCAACGCCTTGGCCAACAGGATGACGCGCCCCTCGACCGGATACCCCCAGACGCGTACTTCATTGAGACCGGCATAGTCAAACCGCGCCGAGACCACTTGAATTGTCAAGCTGGTTACGGGCGGACTGGGCTCCCCATCAAAAATCAACCGTGTCCACTCGGGATACAAATTGACCGGAAATACCCCCAGGGAATGGCCGTCAAGCGCGGCAGAACACTTGTCGGAACCCCCCATCGCGCAGATGTTCAGTAGCTGGACCTCCCTCACACGCAACGGGTGGCGCCATGTCAACTGTGCGGAACCGAGTCGGCCTCTTGGCAGGACCCAGCCGTCGTTGGGAATGCCTTCCTCCATAGAGTTGTCGTAAAGCCTTGCCGCCGAGTAGTCCTGATAAGGATCTTGAGGGTCGTGCGACGCGGTAGCCCGCGCGGAAATGATTTCCGCGCGCATGGGCAGCAAGTGAAGAGCAGGCGCGGCCCACTTGATCAGCGCCAGCACAATTCCCCCCAACAGGGCGATGCGCAGCACCGTGCTTTGATTGAATAGGCGCGCCCGAAACCGTTTCTTTTGCTGCTGCGGTCTTGTCGATACGTCAAAATCCCGCATGAGCACGCCGAGAAGCCGGTCCGGCGGCGGAGTACTGAGGGGAGGTGCGGAAACCTCCGTAAGAATGCCCGGGCACAGCGCCTTCGCTGCGGTGAGCACGTCACTAACGGAGATTGCCTCCATGCACGCGTTGTTGCCCCGGCAGGGGGGTGTTTCGGCTACGTAGAGGCAGGGCGAGCAAAACAGGCGCGCCCAGACCGCCACGTGCTTGCTGGTACGGGGCTCGTAGTGCTGCGGCGCGCCGGGCCCCCAGAGCGAAACGGTGGGTGTTCCGAATGCGGCGGCGAAATGCATGGGCCCGGAATCGTTGGTGATGACGAGCGAGGCTTTCCTCAGCAGGGCCAAATATGCGCCGTAGGAGAGAGCGCCGGCGGCGTTGATCACGTGCGAGCGCGCTGGATCCGGGACTGTTTCCCGCACCGACTCAACGTAAGCTTGCTCCTTTGGAGAGCCGACCAGAATGACTTTTCCAGAAGAAACAAGTGCGGCGGCTATTTGTCCGAACCGGTCGACAGGCCAGCGGCGCTCGAGACAGAGATCGCCCGCGTTGGGATTGAGCACCAACAGGGGCGTGTCTGGACTGATCTCGTGGGCGTGCAGGAACGTGTTCAAAGCCCCTTCTTCATGGGCAGTAATCTGCAACTGGGACATGCTTTCTTCCAGCGAGGGGACAGATGTTACTCCAAAGATTCTAACCACCTGGATATAGAGGTCGGCGATGTGCTGCCTGGGATTGGCGTACACGAGATGCGTGTAAAGGTAATCTCGGAAACGTGTGCTTACGTCGAACAAGCCGGCGCGGTTTTGCGCCATAGTCAGTGCGGCCAGCAGGGACGAGAACTTGGAGTGATACTCCAGGTCGATCACAAGGTGGGGCCGCCAACAGAGCAATGCAAGCAGTACTTTGAAGCACGAAGCAGCCAGCGCAAGCACAGAGGCGTTGTTGACGGTGTATGTTTTTTCGAGAAAGGCAAGCCGTTTGGCGAACCCCGCCGTGTCCGGAAAGCAGAGCATTCTTATGGAGGCGTCTGGAAAACAATTACGGAGGCCTGCCATTGCAGGAAGCGCCTGAACGACGGATCCCGCGCCCATGAGCTTGATGAACAGGATGCGTTCTGGCGCGTACGGCGGGCGATGGTTGCGGCGGAACAAGATCCCGACCGTCCTGACTGCCAAGCTCATTGCCCAGCAGAGGATGGTGCCTACATAGTGGTCGATTCTGAGCGCGGTGCGGGTTTTCATTTCGCGGGAGTGCCTGAAAAGGGCCGCCCAGTGCGCTTCCAGAGGCTTCCCCTTTCGCCGATGTTGAACCACAAGCTCGCGTTGCCGCAAACCAGCTTGGCCGCCCAGGGCCATCTCATCGCCACGTGCCGGCGGACCATCTGGGCGGGCACCTTCTTGGCAGGATAAAACCAATGCTTGAGCGTAAACCCACGCGCATTGAGAAGGGTCGTGAGCCCCTTTTTAGTGTAATGAACCCAGTGGTCGGGCAGATAGTGCGGCCAAAGCCCTCCCAGAAGGTGATTGGAGAGCGTGTCGGCCATAGGCAGGACCATTAACAATAGGCAGTCTGGCGCCAGTACCTCGGCGAGCCTGTCCAGAAAAGGGCCGGGCTCGGGGACGTGCTCAAAAGAGTCGAAAAACGCGCATACGGCGTAGTTTCGGTTTGGAATGTCCGCCAGGTTGCCGACCGCCACGCGCTCCGGCCCTACGCCGTTGGCCTGTACCAGTGGGAGAATGTCCTTGGTCACGTCGAATCCATACACGTCCAGCCCTGCTTCCAGCCCCGCGCGCAGTGCCAGGCCGGCTGAACAGCCTATTTCCAGGATGGGCCCGGATGGCTCAGTGGACGTGATGGTGCGCCAGAAACGGCGGAATGTCTGCAGTTTGGCTCTGCTAACGGAAGAATCGGTGTCGTTGTGGGCGCGGTTGTGGAAGTAATCCGAGTTATAGTTGTGAAAAGTCGCTCCTTCCGGACGCCATTGGGTAGCGCAGGCGGGACAGTGGTTGTACAGCCCGCCCCCGCGCCGGCGCATTGGCCCCGTCGGCAAACTCCCACACGCCGGACATTCAACCTGTGTCATTGCGTATCTCCTGCAATGCTATGTGAAATCGCTCTTGTCCAGCGAATACGTGTCACCACAAGCAGATAAACTGCAGGCCTGAGGGCGGAAGAGCGTAGCTTTCCACCCTCTCTGCTTCGCCGTGCTCAGAATTTGACCACGCTACCCCATCTTCTGATTCGTTGTCAACAGGATGTAGACGTGGTTGGAGCTGGGATGCATCGGATTGGGCGGCGGTGGCTGAGATCTGTTGCGTTGTGCTATAATATGTGCTATTGTCCTGCTATGATTAGTACTGCTCTCAATCTAGAGACGGTCCAGGTGGGGTGCGATGCGGGGTTTGACTGGCCCGCGTGGGATCGGTTCGTGGACGGATGCCCCGGCGGGACGTTTTATCACCGGAGCGGTTGGCTGAAGGCGGTGGCGGGGGGGCTGGGTCACGACATCCGGCTGCACTTGGTGCGGGACGGCGGGGAAATCGGGGCGGGGGCGTTTGTGCGGCGTGCGGCGAAGCTGGGGATCTGCGCGGGTCGCAAACCCTGGGGGACGGGCTATAACGGCGTGATAAGCGCATCGGGCGAGGCAGGCCCGTTGGCGCGGCAGCTTCGGGCGGAGTTGCTGCGCGTGTATCATCAGGTGCGTCTTGTTCAGGCGCCGGGGGCTGGCGTTGAGGAGTGGGAGCCGCCATGGCGCGTCACGCTGAGCAAGACGCCCGTTCTGGACCTGCGCGATATGGGGAAGCTGTGGGATTCGTTTGACCGGCGTGCGCGGCAGCGGGTGAGGAAGGCGGAAGGGCTTGGGGTGACTGCCGGCGCAAGCGCCTGTTTTGGAGATTTCGCAGACCTCTACAGGATGACGTATGCGCGGCAGGGCCTTCCGATGCCGTTGGCGGCCAAGAGCGTCGAGGAGGTCTTGCGTCGGGTCGTGGAGTCGGGCGACGCGCGGTTGTTTATGGCAAAGACGGCGCTGGGTGAGCCGGCGGCGGGACTGCTTGCGGGGTTTCAGGTCGGAAGGGTAAACGGGAGCGCGGGAAAAAGTGGGATACCCCACGCACAACGCGCGCTAAGAAGCGCAGCCGGGGGGCGTCCCGACGTGCAGGCGGGACGCCCGCACCACAACGGGCGGGCGTGGTTTGTTTTGGCGGCATCGCATCCGACACACCGGAAGACGGATGCGGTGACGTATCTTTGGTGGCACGCGATGGAGCAATGCGCCGGGCTGGTGAGCGAGATCGACCTGGTTGGGCATGGGGTGGGCAGGATCGATCAGTTTAAGAGTTCGTTTTCGCCGCGGCTGGTGGACCACTGGGAGTGCGAGGCTTATGGAAACGGGCCGGCGGGCTGGGCGTTGCGCGCGCTGGATCTGCGCCGCCGGCGCGGCCGGGGAACGGAGGATCCGACGTGACGGGCATTGCAGCGCGGCCGATATCCCCCGGGGAGTATCCGCAATGGAACAAGCTGGCGGCCGGGGACGAGGCGGGCACGGTCTACCACGATACGCGTTGGCTCGAGGCGGTGTCGGAAGCGCTGGGGGATGAACTGGTGCTGCTGGGATTTTATAGCGGGGACCGATTGGTGGGCGGGTTGCCGTTTCAGGTACGCCGGCGCGCAGGGTTGACGATGGCGCGGCGGGCGTTTGCGACGCCGTACTCGGGCCCGCTGTGTTCACCGGGGCTGGACGAAACTACGCTGCGCGCGCTTACGGCGGCCACAGAATCCGCAGCGGGACAGTACTCGCAGTTCTCGATCTCGTTTGCGCCTTTTGCCTTGCCTCCGGATCTCGGGCGCGAGTGGCGGAGGTCGGAGCGGGCAACATGGCTGATACGGCTCGAAGACGAGGGGACGATGTGGGGTTCTCTGGGGCACACGCTTCAGAAGAAGATCCGGAGAACAGGGCGGCGCGGGGTCCGAGTGGCCGACGGCGGCGATCCGGAAGCCTTTTATGGGCTGTATGCGGCGACATTCGCCCGCAGAGGGTTGCGGCCGCCGCTCAGCCGCGAATCGTTTGCACGGATGACAGGGCGGCTCGTAGACGGGGGGCTTGGCCGGGTGTACATGGCGTCGGCGGATGGCCGGCCGTGCGCGGCGCGGCTTGTGCTGTTTGATCGCCGGCGGGCGTACTGCGCGCTGTCGGGTTTTGACCCGGCACAGGCGCACCTACGCGCCGGTGACTGCCTGATGTGGGAGGTGATGCGGTCGGTTTCGGCGGTGCGGGATCAGATGGACCTTGTTGGTGCGAATCTGTCGGGCATCAGCGAATATAAGGAGAAGTTCCGCGGGGTCCTGTGCCCGTACGTCGAGATGACGCGGTGGAAAACGACGGTGGAGCGCGTGTTGATTGGATTTCACCAGTGGGCGACGCGGTCGCGGCGGGGCAGCGCCCGTGCCTGAACCTGTCTTATATATCGTCGGCAGTTACCCGTCGACGACGGAGACGTTCATCGATGCGGAGATCCGGGGTTTGCGTGCGCGCGGCCTGCCCATCGAGGTTGTTGCCCTGGACGGCTTGGGTGCGGGCGGGA
>JAPLKX010000341.1 GCA_026387845.1 Candidatus Hydrogenedentota bacterium
GGAGCAGATCGCGCGTGCGGTTCGGATGGACCGTTGCAGCGTGGTGAGGGTATGGGGCGGTGATCAGCGTGGTCATGTGCTGGCGTCGCACGAGGACGAGTCGATCACGGACCTGGTGATCGATCTGCGGAAATATCCGGAGTTGCGGCGGTCGATGGAGACGCGGCAGAAAGTCATCATCAACGACACGCGGCGGGACCCGCTGATGCGTCCGTTCTTCCAGGACATTGCGAAGGCGGACATCCAGTCGGTGATCGTGATACCGGTGGTGTTGTTCGACCAGAACGTGGGTTCGTTCCTGTTGCGGGCGGCGCGGAAGAAAGGGACGTTTTCGCTGCGGGAGATCAGCTTCTGCGAAATCGTCGCGGAAGCCGCGGCGAACGCGCTCGAGCGCGCGCACTTGTTTGAAAGCATCCAGAAGGCGAACGAGCGGCTGGAGGTGTTGGCGATAACGGACGGTCTGACGGGGCTGTATAACCACCGGTACTTTCGTCAGCGGCTGGAGGAAGAGTTCGAGCGAGCGCGTAGGTATTCGCTGCCGCTGTCGTGCATGATCCTCGATGTGGACAATTTCAAGGATTTCAACGACACCTACGGCCACCTGTTGGGCGATGCGGTGTTGCGTGGCGTGGCGGCCTGCACGCTCCAGACGACGCGCAAGAGCGACATTGTGGCGCGGTACGGCGGCGAGGAGTTTGTGGTGATCATGCCGCAGACGGGGCTGGAGGGTGCGAGCGCCGAGGCGGAAAGAGTGCGGAAAGAGATCTGCCATTGGCCGTTCGAGGGCGTGCCGACCCCGTCTACGGTTGCGGTAAGCATTGGTGTTTCGGTGTTCGACCGGGAATCGATGCCGGACTGCGAGGCGCTGTTGCGTATTGCGGACGGCGCGCTGTACCGGGCAAAGAAGGAAGGGAAAAACCGCGTGGTCGTGGGCTAGGCCCGGCACGCGCTTCATAGAGTATGTCATGCGGCGTTGGCCGCCCGGGGAGACGTTACGTGAAAAAGCTTGTTGTGACCATGTTGGCGGCGGTGTTGGTTGCTGGATGTATCTCGATTCCGAACCCGTTCCTGCACGGCAAAGCGGATTATTCGAAGCTGAACGCGGATTCGCTGAAGGCGGTGGCGATGGAAGTCGAGCAGGCGGTCCAGGAAGGCAACCGGGAGCCCGGCGTCAAAGACCGCGACGGGATTGTGGTCAGCAGTGAGCCAATCGTGCAGGCGATCCGGATGCGGGCGGCCCGGTCGGAGTTGCTCAACGAGTTTCTGGATTCGGGGTTCGCGCGCGAGGACAGCAACGGGCTGGTGAAAGTCCTGGGCTCGAAAGAATACACAAAAGCCACGTCGGGAAGAGAGCGCAACCGCAATGCCATGCTCGTGCTGAACGAAAACAACGACCGGTGGACCATCTACGAAGGGATCGTCAAGCAGAGCAAACTGAGGGGCGCTACGCCTACCGTCCAGGATGCGTTCCACCAGGCGCGGGTAGCCGTGATGAAACCGGGTCAAAAATACCAGGACGCCGCAGGCAACACCGCGGTGAAGTGATTGCGGATTGCGGATTGACGGGGCAGGCCTGTGTCGTCGTATGGGCTATCTTTTTGAAGAAGTGAGTTCATCCCAGATGTCGTCGGTGTGGAATGGGTTTAGGATGCGTGTGCCGCGGACTTGAAAGGGCTGCTCGCCCGCGTAGAGCACGGCTCCCGGAGTGATGGGGCCGCCCGCCAAAGACCGGAACGTCTCGATACCCCTCAAGAAGTCGGGTGAGAATGTGGCCGCGGACTTTATCTCGATTGGAATGAGTTGACCATTTTCCCTGATGAGCAAGTCGACTTCGTTGCCGCTGGAGTCGCGGAAGAAATAGACGTCAGGGCGGATGCCCCTGTTGAGGGCGCCCTTAAGGATGTCAACGATGACGAGGTTCTCGAATAAGCCGCCGCGCAAGGGGTCGCGTTCAGCCTGGCGTTGGTTGTGGATACCGAGGAGGAATGCGGCGAGGCCGGTATCCGTAAAATAGATTTTGGGCGATTTGACGACTAGTTTTCGAACGTTCTGGAAGTAGGGGGGAAGTTCAAAAACGACGTAGGAAGCCGCCAGCACGTTTATCCAGTTTCGGATGGTAGTGCTGGAGACGCCGACATCGTTGGAGAGTGAGGTGAAGTTGGCAATTTGGCCGACGCGGCCTGCCAGCAGGGTGAGAAACTTCTGGAACTGGGAGAGGTCGCGCAACTGCATCAGGGAACGGACGTCCCGCTCGACGTAAGTTTGGACATAATTGTTGTAAAACCTGCGCGGGTCGAGACGTTCCTCGTAGAGGCGGGGGTAACAACCCTGCACCACAAGTTCAAACGGGGCCCAATCTTTCTTGTAGTGCCGCAGTTCTCGCAGCGAGAACGGCCATAATGACAGAATCGCCGTGCGGCCCGCCAAGGATTGGCTGATAGCCTCGTGCAACTTGGGCTGATGGCTTCCCGTGAGAATGAACCGGCCGGGGCGCCGGTCCGCGTCCACAATGCCCTGGATGTAGGAAAGCAGGATGGGAAGCCGCTGCACTTCATCCAGTATGGCGCCGTCCGGCGTTTGGGTGAAAAAGCCCCGCGGGTCAGCTTCAGCGGCCATTCGGACATCCGGGTCTTCCAAAGAGAAGTAGGCCTTGTCTGGAAAAGTCATCTGAACGAGGGTCGTTTTGCCGGATTGGCGGGGCCCGAGGACGGTGACGACGGGGTATTGGGCGGATGTGCGGTGCAATTCGTGGGTGATATCGCGCGTAACCATAAGGACGATCCTACCAGCTTTCCTTGCAAATCTCAAGTTAAACTTTGGATTTGCAAGCCCAGTGCCGTTGAAAGAAGGAGATCGCCGACATAACTTGCGGGAAGAGGCGCGGCCGGGGGGTGTCCATAGTGCGACGATGAGTGGCTGTGCGCGGGCTGGACCGGGAGACCGGGGGTGGGGATTTCTGGTATTCTTTGTGGTATGCGAACGTTTTTGAAGACAAACGCCTTGCCGCTGGTTTCTGGGGTGTTGCTGGCGTTCAGTTTTCCGAAGCTGGCGTTGTTTCCGCTGGCTTGGGTGGCGTTGGGGCCGCTGGTTTACCAGACGCAATCGGCGCGGCCGAGCCAAGGTGCGGGGCGTTTTTTTGTTGCGGGGCTCGTGTTTCACCTGATGCTGCTTCACTGGCTGATGTCGAACGTGTACTGGGCGGGCAGTTGGGCGTTTTGGGGTTATGTGGCGGTGTGCGTGTACCTGTCGCTATGGTGGGCGGCTGGCGGGGCGTTGTGGTGCTGGATGCGGCGGAAACGGTCTTGGGGCGGCGGGGCGGTGGGCCTGGCGTTGATCTGGGTGGCTGTCGAGTATGCTCAAGCGCGTGCGCTGACGGGATTCGGGTGGAGCGCGGTCGGTTACAGCCAGGGCCGTGACCTGTTGTTTCTTCAACTGGCGTCGTTGGGCGGGGTTGGGCTGATCTCGTTTCTGGTGGTGCTGTTCAACGGCCTGGCGGCGCTGGCGCTGGCGGAGAAAGGGCGGTTGCGGCTGGTACGGGCGGGCGGGGCGGTCGTGATCCTGGCGGCGGGCCACGCGGCGGGTTACGCGCTGCTGGGGACGCCGGACTATCGGGCGAGACCCCTCACGGTCGGTCTGATCCAGCCGGATTTCCCGCTTGAAATGAAGTGGGACCCCGAGTTCACGGTCGAGATGGTGCGGAACACGGCGGAAAAATCGCGGGCCTTGGCCAAAGAGGCGCCGGTCAATTTCATCGTTTGGCCGGAAGCCGTGATCATGGATTCGATCGAGAACCCGGCCATCAACAGCGTGCTGGCCTCGCTGGCACGAGACACGGGGGTCCCGTTGTACGTTGGTTCGGTGCGGTTCAACCGGGAAACCAACGGTGCGGCCAATTCGAGCTATCTGGTTGACGCGGAAGGCAAGATTGTCGATTATTATGACAAGGTACACTTGGTCCCGTTCGGGGAGTACGTGCCGTTTGGCGAATACGTGCCGTTTATCAGCGCGTTTGTGCCGGCTATCGGCGACGCGGAACATGGGCAGAAATTGAAAGTAATAGACGCGGCGGGGCGGCGGTTCGGGCCGCTGATCTGTTTTGAGGTGCTGTTCGGGCCGCAAGCCGAGGAACTTCGGGCGATGGGCGCGGATTATCTTATCGTGATTACGAACCTTGGCTGGTTTGGGGCGAGCAGCGCGATACCGCAGGAACTGGAGTTGGCGCGGATGCGGGCCGTCGAGACGCGGCTGCCGCTGGTGCACAGCGCCAACACCGGGATCAGCGGCGTGTTCGACCCGTACGGGCGGTTTACGCTGGTGGACGGGGTGTTCGACAAGGCGGGCAACTTGCGGCGATTCAACCGCGATTTGTACGGCGCCAAGGACACGATCATGCAGCGTGTGGCGGGGGCGTTGCCGGTGGCCGCGCCGGGAGGGCGCCCGGTGCCGCTTGGACCAACGGTGTTTCCGGTCTCGGCGCTTGTCCTGACGGGGGTGGCGGCGCTGTCGGGGCTGGTTGAGCGAAAAAATGACGCGGCGGGGACGCCGCGGCCACAATAAAATGCCACGTGAGGGGATGATCGCAGTTGCACGCTGAATCGCGCCGCCAACTTTCGAAATTCACTGCCATTTTTGCTGGCGGCACGATGATTTCGCGGGTGCTGGGACTTGTGCGCGACATCGTCATTGCGAAGATGATCCCGACGATGTCGCGCGATTCGTTCCTGGTGGCGTTTTTCTTTCCCAACATGCTGCGGGACATCGTCGGGGAGGGCGCATCCAACGCGGCGTTCGTGCCGATCCTCAGCGAGACGCTCGAAAAGGACAAGGAAGCGGCGTTTCGCGAACTGACGTCGGCGTTGATGTCGGCGATGATCGTGGTGCTTGGCGTGCTGACGGTGGCGGGTGTTGTGTTCATGCCGTACGTGCTTGAACTGGCGCGCGCGCTCGAATCGGTGACGGGGGTAGCGGGCAGGTCACGGGAGGACATCGCGTTCACGGCCTCGCTGACCCGCTGGACGTTTCCTTACATTTTTTTCATCGGGCTGACGGTGTTTCAGATGGGGCCGCTGTTTATTCTGCGGCACTATTCGACGCCGTCGTGGTCGCCGGCGCTGCTCAACGTGTTCATGATCGTGATGTGTTTTGGGGTGTTCCGGAATGCGTTTCCCGACCCGGCGTACGCGCTGGTAGTGGGGGTGTGGCTGGGCGGGATTAGCCAGTTTCTGGTGCAGTACATTGCGCTGGGCAGAAGGACGGGTGCGTGGCTGCCCAATTTCCGGCTGCGGCACCCGGGCGTGCGGGCGGCACTGTGGCTGCTTGTGCCTGTAATTATTGGCCAGGCCGCCGGCGAGGTCAATAAGCTGGTCAATACCATGTTCGCCTACTCGCTGGCGGAAGGCACCGTGACGGCGCTGCAATATGCGAACCGGCTGGTCCAACTGCCGCTGGCTATTTTTGGGATAGCGATCGCGGCGGCGATCCTGCCGTCGATTTCGCGGTCGGCCGCCAGAGCGGATAGGGCGGAGGCGCGTGGCACGCTCATTTACGGGTTGCGGCAAAGTTATTTCCTGATTTGCCCGGCCGTTGTGGTGCTCATGGTGTTGGCCCGGCCGATCGTGCGCCTTCTCTTCCAGTGGGGACATTTCGACGCCGCCCTCGCCGACAAGACCGCCGTGGCCACAGCTTTTTACGCATCGGGGCTGCTGTTTTTCGCGTGGGTGAAGATTCTGGTGTCGGGTTTTTACGCGCTCAAGAACACGAAGACGCCCGTCATCATCGCGTCGTGCAGCATGCTGCTCAACGTGGCCATGAATTTTGCGATCGTGCGGCGGATGGGGTACCAGGGGCTCGCGCTTTCGACGACGGTGTCGTATGGGATGAACTTTCTGCTGCTGTACGTGCTGCTGGGAAAGATGTACGGGCGATTGTGGGACGCCCATTTTGTTTCGACGCTGGTGCGGGTGACGCTGGCGGGCGCGGGGATGGCGGTCGTGCTGGTTGCGGTGCACGGGCAGGTGGCGGCCCTGTGGCCGGGAACGGGGCTGGTGGCGCGGATGGTCGAGGTGGCGGCGCCGCTGGCCGTTGCGTGCATTGCGTACTTGGCGCTGTGCGCGCTGCTGCGTGTGGGCGAGTTGAAACCGTTCGTGGCGCTCCTGCGCAAGCGGGCAGCGACGGAAAATTGAAAAGCGTTTAACCACAAAGGAGACAGAGATCATGGCGCGACCAAGGCCGCAACCAAAAACCCAACATAGGGACACCCCCGTTGGGACGCCTCCCGGCAGTTGTGGGAGGTGTCCCCTTTTTTGAACATGCCCGCCTTGCCGACAAAAGTGGGACACCCCCCACAACTGCCGGGGGGCGTCCCAGACGCGCGCAAAGTCTTGCGTGGCGCAACAAGAAATCAAAGGTTAGTAGTACAAAGAAGAAATCGATTCTTTGTGTTATCTTTGCGGTTAAGAAAATTCTACCTTCAATCCAAGCTGGCCGGGTTGGTTGGAGAGATCGAGGGTTTCGGTTTTGGGGTCGAACGAGGTGAAGGGTTTGTTGTTGAGCGTTGCGGATTGGATGGTTCGATTGCCGGGTGTGCGGAGGCGGAGGTGTAGTTTGGGGATTGGGTTGCGGTCGGGCACGTCGAGCTTGATGTCGATGCGGCCTTTGTTCAGGTGCGACGCGATCTCATAGGAAAGCGGGCCGAAGCAGGTCGGCGCCTCTTTGACGGAAATCTTCTTTCCGTCTTCGAGCCACTGGCGCGGCGTGGCATGGGCGAGGTAGAGGCCGTTGGGCTCGCCGGTTTCGGTGGCGAAGGATTCGCGGATCAGCATGAGGCGCAACGGCAGCAGGAATGCGACGTTGTTTGCGCTGCACACCGCGCCGTAGAAGGTGCGCCTGTCGAGGCCGGGCCAGACGCCGACGGTGTCGCCTTCGCCGCTGACGAACGTGCCGCGGGTCTGGCCGTGTGCGAGCTTGCCGTAGAAGGAGAGGACAAGGCGGTCGGCCTCGTCGCGCTGGGCGAGCAGGCGTTGATAGCTGGGTAGGTAGACGTTGTCGTAGCCGGTGGTGGAGTACCCGGGCAGGCCATTTTCGTGGGCGCCGATCGGCGTGGGGTAATAGTTGAACCGGAGCAGGCCGAGCAGGGTGGCGCCGTGGTTGTGCATGAAGCCGACGATGCCTGCGGCATCGTCGGAGTCGAATGGCCACAGGCCGGTGGCGAACGCGTAGGGCATGCAGAGGTTCCAATAGCTGCCGATCCGTGTTTCGGTGATGGGCGCGTAAACGGGCTCGCTTGGTTCCAGCAGCATGCTGGGCACGAAGAGCGTGCCGTCGGGCAGGCGGGTTGAAGAGGCATCGACGGCTTTCAGTATGGCCTTGCGCAACGACTCGGCCGCGGGAGCGAACTCCGAGGCGAGATCGTCCCGGCCGGTCAGGTTCCAGATGTGGGCGATGTCGCGCATGCCGCGCCAGCACACCGATTGGTGGAACGTGCAGTAGGAGACGGTTTCGATATCGCCGCAATGTCGTTGGCGTTCGAGCAGGCCGTTGGGGTCTTTCTCCATCTGGGCCTTGAGCGTGCGGCAAATCTCCTCGTATTGGGGCGTGAGTTTTTGGATGAAGTCGGTGTCGCGGGTAAGGTAGAAATATTCGGCGCCGTGCGACAGTTTCTCGCCGCGCTCCCAATTCGAGTAGTACTGCTCACCTTTCGAGAGCCGGGACAGTTTCGTAAGGCCGTCTTGCGCTTCCGGCGCGTAGCCGTATAAGGCCAGCAGGGACATTGCATCGCTGCTCTCGGGCTGGAAATAGGAGTCGTGGTAAACGACGGAACCGAGGGAGTACCGCCAGCGGAGCATGAGGTTCTGGATAAGGAGGTTTCGCTGGCAATCCATCACGAGGGGCTCGGGGACGTCGAACTGCGCGCCGCGGGCGAGGGCGTTGTCCCAATATTGTTTCCAATCGCGTTTGGCGGATTCGTATGCTTGCTCATCGAGCCGGAGCGTATCGGGCAAGGGGTCTTTCGGCGACCAGGCGACGTACAGCGGAGTGTCGAGAATGAATTCAAGCCCTTCGCTGTCGCGCGAAACCTTTAGCGACGTTTTGTCACACTTGCCGAGTTGCAGCCGCACGCGGGCATCGTCGTCAAGCGAACTAAATCGCACAAACGCCACGAATTCGTCTTTGTCCGACACCCACGAAGCGAACGATTCCTGTTCATACCGCGCGCCGGCAGAGTCGGTGTAGGCCGCTTTGAGGATGGGATAGTAGCCGCCTTCGAGTGAGGGACCTTCCAGCCGGTCGAGGGCGGATCCATAACGCTCCTCACCAGATCCCACGAAGAATTCGATGTCGTTGTCGGATTGGTAGACGTCTGCGGCGATACGGCTGCCGTCTGCGACAGCGATGATATAAGGAGGTTCGCCGCCGCTGTGGGCG
>JAPLKX010000398.1 GCA_026387845.1 Candidatus Hydrogenedentota bacterium
CGCCTGGCCGTCGAGCCAGTTGTATGCGCCGCACAGTCCCAGGCGTTCGGGCGTAATCACGCACACATGATTGGGCGCGTAGGATTGGCAGATGGTGCAGGAGTAATACGTGTCGACGGATTCGTCGGTCATGCCGCGGACACGGGCGTCCCGGGCGTCATAGGACGGCGCCGCCAGTTTAAGGAGGCCGGCCACCTTCGCCGGTTCGGTGTAGATGGTCACTTGGACCTTGTCTACGATTCCGCCGTATTCGGCCAGCAACTTGGCGTGAATGATGGCGCCCAGGTGTTTGAGGCGGAACCCCGCCGCGTAGGCGTCTTTACTGATTCGCAGCCAGAGTTGGTCTCGCTGTGCGATGTGCATCACGCCCATAGCGTGGTTGAGATAGCGGTGCATCTGGCGTTCGAGAATGCCTTCGAAATCCGGCCTCATCTTTCTGCCCGCCACCTCGATAAGGATGCCGAGATCCATGGAGGTCTTGTCGTTGGCGGCATCCAAGTCCGGGCCCTCGACGATTACGCGGCCGTCGTCGACGTCTTCGGGCTCGCGCATGCGGAGGAATTCGAGCGCCTTCGAGTACTTGCCGCCGTACTGGGTATACATGTCTTCGCGACGAACTCGTTCGCCTTCGAACGCGGCGGCGTATGCCACCGGAATGTCTATTTTCTCGACTTTGACCTTGACGCCGCGCACTTCAATGGCGCGCTGGACGATTTTGGCCGGGTCGGTTTCGCGAACCAGCGCCTCGTCCGTCGTGACGCCGGTCGGCAGGACCTGGGGCGTCGAGGCATGGTCGGAAATCACGGGGAATCCCATCAGGATCGCGCCCGCGCCCACCGCATACCAATCGTCGGGGATCGGGCCGAACGTGATGCCGAACGCGAAGATTCTCTCGCGGCAGTACTTGAGGCAGGCGCGGAAGTCGCCTTTTTTATGGCCGCCAAACGTGAGTGCGCCGCGTATGGCCCAATTCAACACGTAAATGGCGGAGGTCGTGTCCCGGCCGACGGGAACGATGTAGGTGTTCCAGCCCATCTCGACCCCTTCTTCCACGAGCTGGTCGTACATCGATTTGCCGTCCCGGTTGCACAACAAAAAGCAGAGGATGCTCCGCTGCTGAAACTGGCGCACGATATCCACCGCGATTTTGTTGGTGGGGGCGGGCCCCAGCAGCGCGGCGAAACCCGGCATGCGCCCGTCGACCAATTGAATGCCCAACTCCCGCAGGATGGTGTCGGAGATGAAACCGGTGTGGCCTTCCTCGACGGTTTCACCGTTCATGTAGCGCAACGCGCAGATGACCTCCTGGGCGAGCAGAGTCGCGGCCCCGCTGTCCAGCCCGCGCCCCAGATACGGAATCCAGGTGACGGACGCCGGCACTTTGCTCACGAGCGTCTTGCAGTGATCGATTATTGGCTGCAAATCCTTGAGCTTCTGTGCTTCGACTCCCATGAGGGCACATGCCATTGGCAGGCAAAATGCCGTGCCCGGGAACGCGATTTCGTGGTTTGGTCCTTTCTGGGCGAGCGCGGCCGAGAACTGTTCTTCGGCCTGTTTGACAAACACGTTCGCGCCGCGTATTACGGCTGAGATGACTTCTCGACTCATGACGACTCCTCGTTGATGGAAGCAAGCAACTGGGACTGATACGTGCGCGCGTGCGCGCGGGCAAATGCGGGGGCCGATGGCGGGTTCTGCGCCGCGGTTGCGGCAAACGATTTGGAGCGGCACGCGGGACACGCGGCCAGGGTCGTGGGCGGGACATTTACGCTCTTCGACACGTGCTCGAACAGTGCCGGGGATGCAAACGCGCGGCCACAGTCACTGCACCGCACCAGCGGCACCCGCGTATGCAACTCCACCATCACACGTTCGGGCTGTTTTTGTTCGGGCAGATCCTCATAATGCAGGGCGCCCGTTGGGCAAATGCGCACGCAGGCCCCGCACCCGATACATTCGTCCGCCTGCGTGTCGAACGCAGTCGTGATTTTTCGTTGGATGCCGCGTTTGGCGTGGCTGATGGCGTGGCGCCCCACGACCTCATCGCACACGCGCACACAAAGCCCGCACAGGACGCATCGCTCCTCGCTCGGGCCGGCGCCGTCGGTAAACCGCGACCTCTGGATCCCATACGCCCGCGCCAGGTCCCGGATGAGCTCGACCGTCGGACATCGCGCCAGCAACAGTTCCAGCACCATCCGGCGCACTTTCCGCACGCGCTCGGTATCGGTCTCGACGCGGTCGTTTTCAGACGGCGCATAGAGGCAGGAACTGACAATTCTCGACCGTTCCCCCGAGGACACCTGGACGACACACAGCCGGCACGCGCCGCTGGGCGATACCGCATCGTGATGGCACAACGTCGGAATGAAAACGCCATTTTTTCTGGCAACGGAAAGGACGGTTTCGCCCGGCTCCGCAGCGATGTTGCGGCCGTTCAAGCTGAACTGCACGGCGTGTTGTTCCGTTATCGGACGCTCCTTTATGCGACCTTAATAGCCTTGAACTTGCACGCGTCGGCGCACAGTCCGCACCGGGTGCAAAGCCCGTTGTTGATTTCATGCGGGGCCTTCTTCTTGCCGAAAGCGGCCTTGACCGGGCAGACGCGGGCGCACGCCCCGCAACCCGTGCAAGACTCGCGCACCACCTGGTATTCAATCAGGGCTTTACAGACCCGTGCGGGGCACCGCCGCTCTTCAATGTGGGCGCGATACTCTTCCTCAAAAAAGTGGAGCGTGCTCCGCACGGGATTGGGCGCCGACCCTCCCAGGGCGCAGAGCGACCCGTCCGCCATCGCCTCGGAAAGTTCTTTGAGCAGATCGAGATGCTCAGGCCGGCCGCGCCCTTCGCAGATGGCGCTCAACGTCTCGAGCATTCTCAGCGTCCCCTCCCGGCATGGGACGCATTTTCCGCAGGATTCCTCCTTGAGAAATGCCAGGAAGTAACGGGCCATCTCCACCATGCAGGTGCGGCTGTCCATGACGATCATGCCGCCGGATCCCATCATGGAGCCCAGCGAAGTCAGCGTCTCGTAATCGACCGGGCAGTCCAAGTGGGCGGCGGGGATGCAGCCGCCTGAGGGCCCGCCGGTTTGCAGGGCTTTGAATTCGCCGCCATCCTGTATGCCGCCGCCAATCTGCTCGACGACTTCGCGCAGGCTGGTCCCCATCGGGACCTCCACCAGGCCCACCCGTTTGGCTTTGCCCACCAACGAGAAGACTTTGGTGCCTTTGCTGCTGGGGGTGCCGATGGAAGAGAACCAGCCGGCCCCGCGCGTGATGATGACGGGGACGTTGTTCCAGGTTTCGACATTGTTGATATTGGTTGGCATTCCCCACAGCCCGGATTGGGCGGGATATGGGGGGCGTTGGCGGGGAGTGCCGGCATTGCCTTCGATCGATGCAATCAGCCCGGTTTCTTCACCGCAGACAAATGCCCCGGCGCCCCGACTGATCCGGATCCTGAAATCGAAACCGGAGCCAAATATGTTCTCTCCCAAAAGGCCGGCGGCTTCCGCCTGCTGGACCGCGAGCCGCATCCGTTTCACGGCGAGCGGATACTCTTCGCGCACATAGACGTAGCCGATGCGGGCGCCGATGGCGTACGCGCCGATGATCATGCCCTCGATGATGGAATGCGGGTCGCCTTCGATGATGGATCGATCCATGTAGGCGCCCGGGTCGCCCTCGTCGGCGTTGCAGATGACGAATCGAGCCGCCCCATTCGCCTTGCGGCAGGCCTCCCATTTCCGGCCCGTTGGAAACCCGCCGCCCCCGCGGCCGCGCAACCCGGACCGTTTGATCTCGTCGATGACGTCTTCCGGCTGGAGTTGGGTGAGGGCTTTGGCGGCGCCGGCGTAGCCGCCGAACGCGATGTATTCGTCGAGGGACGTAGGGTCGATGATGCCGCAGTTGCGCAGGGCAATTCGGACCTGGTTCTTGAAGAAGGGCGCCTCGGAATAAGGCGGCACTTTCTGGACGTCCGGCTGAATCACGCCTTGCAGATAGGGGATTTCGGTATCGTCGCTGAGCAGGTGCTCGCTGGTCGCTCTGGCCACGGCTTTTTTCGTGTAGACCCTGCCGCCGAACGTCAACAGCAGGAGATTCTCGATATCGGACGGTTTCATGTTGGCGTACGTAATCCTGCCCTGCCCCGGCAACACCACATCCACCAGCGGCTCGAGGAAGCAGGCGCCGTTGCAGCCGGTTTCGGCGACGAAAAATCCGTAGTTGTTCTTTTCGTTCTGTTCCCGGATGGCCTCGAACAATTTACCGGCGCCGCCGGCCAACCCGCATGTGGCCATGCCCACGCGGATCCGGGTCCACCCATTGAAAAAGTGCTCGCGCACCGAATCGCGCGCGGCTATGAGTTCTTGAGGCGTCTTAATCATGCCGATTCCGCTTCCCAGTATTTGCCCAGAATCCGACGTAATGCGCGCGGCACCACTTCTCCGTAAACTTCGCGGTCGATCATGATGGCCGGCGCAAGTGAACAACACCCAAGGCACCTGACCGTCTGGACGGTGAAACTGCCGTCTTCGGTTGTTTCTCCGTCCCCTGTTTTGAGGGTGGATTGAATCGCCTCGGCGATCATCCCGGCCCCTTTGAGGTGACACGCCGTGCCGCAGCAGATGTGTATCGTGTGACGGCCGCGCGGGGTCAGGCTGAACGCCTTGAAGAACGTGGCCACGTGATAAACCTGGTTGCGCGGGACGCTCAGCCCATGCGCTATCTGTTCCAACGCCACCCGCGGAAGGTAATGCAATTCCTCCTGCACGTCTTGAAGCACGCCGATCAGCGACGCCGGCTCGTCCGGGTACCGGCCCAATACGCCGGTGACCGCGGAGTTGACGCGCGCGTTCTCGGAATAGTTGTTCATACGGCCTCTCCCGGCTGGCCGGCGGCGCGCCTGAATTCGACCAGGCAGGCCTCCCGCTTCTCGCGCGACACGTCATCGGACGTCTGAAACGTCAGCGCCCCGGAAGGGCAGGCCGTCACGCACGCCGGAAGCCGGCCCCGTTGCACCAGATCGAAACATTGGTCGCACTTGACGATGGCGCGGCGCTGCTCATCGAGCGAGATCACCCCGAACGGGCAGGCCATCACGCACCACGTGCAGCCAATGCACAGGCCGTGATCCAAGACAATCGGGTCGTCGACCCCGCTGCGGTTCAGCGCCTTGGTCGGGCAGACACCCATGCACGGGGCGGTTTCGCACTGCCTGCACTGCAGCGGCATTGCAAAACCGGCATCCCCTGCCACACGCACGCGCGACCGGGACGCCGGTTGTTCAAGAATCGCCCCGAATAATTCGCCGGACTCCGAGTGGGCTATCGCACAACCCAATTCGCACGACTTGCAGGCAAGGCACCGCTTGATTCGAATTACGAGCATGCGTTTCAAAATGCCGGCCTCATTGCGTTAACCCACGGCAGCGCGGGCCGAATCGTCCACGAGCGGTTTTCCCAGCGACTCAACCGGCCGCGGTTCAAACATCATCGGTGAGAGATGCAGCGCTTCACGTTTGGAATCAATGTGCTTGATGATCAACCGCGCGGCCTGGATCGGGTCTTTTTCAAAAGCGAATTTGCCGCCGAAATCCTTCTCGATGCCGTTGGTCAGGTAATCGGCCACTACGGGGCTGCCCATCACGGGCAACGGGTCGCCAACCACCGTGTAGACGCCGGAGCCAACAACGTAGAACCCGATGGCGATCGCTTTATCGCTCATCCATTCGGGGGCCGCGCCGGCAACCGGCAAGTCTGCAAAATCGTCGCCCAGACCGCCTTCCCGGCAGATTTCGATGCAGGCCGTGAGGATCCTCGAGATGTCCACGCACGATCCCATGTGAAGGCAGGGCGGCAAACCTACCGCATCGCATACTTCCTTCAGCCCGTTGCCCGCGTAGAGATCCGCGGCTTCCGGCGTCAATAGCCCTGCTTTGCCGCAGGCGATGGCCGAGCACCCGGTCTGCACAACCAGCACGTCGTGCCGCAGCAGTTCCTTCACGAGCGCCAAGTGCGCCTCGTCCTGTTTTATTTTCACCGTGTTGCAGCCCACCACCGCCACCACCCCGCGGATTCGGCCGTCGCTGATCGCGTTGTTCAGCGGCCGGTACGAGGGCCGGTACCGGCCCCCGAGATGATCGAATACGCCCTCCGTGGTAAATCCCGCCACCAGCGGGGACTTCTCGGTCGGGATGTGTACTTTGGATTTGTCTCTATTGACATAGTTCGCCACGCCGGCCAGCAGGATTTGTTTTGCGCTCTCGATGGCGCGGCTGTCGTCGAACTCGATATGCTGGAAACCTTCAAAGTGGGCTTTGGGCGAGGTGCTCACCATGAGCGTGTGGTACTTCTTGGCCAGATCGCGCAATGCCGGGAAAATGCACTGGATGTCCACCACCATCATTTCCACCGCGCCCGTCACCAGCGCGAACTCCTGGTGCAGCAGGTTGCCGGCAATGGGCACCCCGTGGCGCATCAGCACTTCGTTGGCCGTGCAACAGATCCCCGCCAACTGCAGGCCCTGCGCCCCCGCGTCCCTGCACGCATCGAGCACTTCGTCGCTCTGGCTGGCCACCACCAGCGCATCCGAAAGGACCGGCTCGTGGCCATGAACCAGGATATTCACGTAATCGCGCTTCAACACCCCGAGATTGGCTTCCGACACCAGCGGCGCGGGTTCGCCAAGAAGGATGTCGCTGAGTTCCGTGGCGATCATCGAGCCGCCCCAGCCGTCAGCCAGACCCGCGCGAACGCAATTTAGAATCAAATGATGCGGCTCGTTGGACGCGCCCATGTTCGTGCTGTGAAGGGTGCCGACAATCTCCCGGTCGATCCCACGCGGCGCAACACCCGCCTTTTCCCACCGCGCCCGGACCTTTTGCGGCGCCCGCGATACGAATCGCAGCACACCGTCCTGACGGCCGAAATCCTCGAGCGCGGCGAGCGCCACTTTTTCCGCAAGCTGTTCTGTGGTAGCGCCGGCCGTTGGAATGCCCCACTCCTCGGCCAGCTTCCGGAGCTTGGCCGGGCCCTTGATTCTGTATCCGGGCGTTTTGCCGCGAGCCGTTTGCAGGAGCATCTGGGCAATGCCGCGCCCGTGGTCTGAGTGGGCCGCGGAGCCCACCGCGGACTTGCGGGCCAGGTTGCGGGCCGCTATCACGGCAGGCGAAGCCCCGCAAATGCCTGTTTGAGGGCCGTCGCCGAATGGGTTGATCCGGCATGGGCCCATGTTGCAATTCTGGCAACAAATACCTAGCTGACCATAGCCGCACAACGGTTGCATCGCGTCATACCGGTCGTAAGCCAGTTTCAGCGCGTTTTGTGCGGCCAACTCCAACATTCGACACGCAGCAGGGTCCGAACTCCGCTGATGTGAACCGGGCACGGGCATGACAAGTCTCCTTTCCAATGGGACCTCCAAGTGCAATTGACGTGCCCGAAAATCAGCCGGCGGCAAATGCGTAAAGGTTTGTTCGGCCGATTGTTACAAAACCCCTCGAAAACAGGTGTGATCTATTGCACTTAGCGCAAACGCCCGCCTGGAAAGCGGCGCATATTCAGAACCCCGTCACGCCCCCGCGAGGCCAATTACTTGCGGAAATCCGAAACCGGATTTGCGGTTTTTCGCATCCCAGAGCGAAAAACAGGGACTGAGGAGCTGGTGAAAAAGTGGCAGAAAGGGTACGAGCCGCAAAAAGCGTGTCTGCTATGAAAATTTCCTGTTCTTTCAGATCCAGCCCTGATGCAGACAGCGTAGGTCCGAATTCCGATTCGGACTGGATAACCCGCCTGGCCCGTCCCATTCGGAGATGAGACCTACGTTTTCGGCCGTAGGTTTTCATCGTTTGCGGGGGCGGCAAAGCCTCATGAAGAACTGCCTGACGCCGGACGCCACATCATCCTTTCCGCCTCCTGGTGCGTTAATTCTCAAGACACGGCCTTGGTAATAGCAGCGGGACAGGGTAGGCATGAGGCTTGCTCACCCAAGCGCAGCCAGGAGTATTCAGTTCATGAAAATAGCCATTTCCGGTAAAGGCGGCACGGGCAAGACCACGTTGGCGGCGCTTCTTGCACGCACACTCGCCGACGCCGGCACGCCCGTCATCGCCGTCGATGCCGATCCCGATGCCAACCTCGCGTCCGCACTGGGAATCCCACCCGAAGAAGCCCCCGAACCCATCAGCGGGTTGAAAGAACTGATCAGGGAGCGCACAGAATCCAAGAACGGGTACGGCGCCTATTTCAAGATCAACCCCGACGTCCGCGACCTGCCCGAGAAGTACAGCCGCATGGTCCACGGCGTCCGCCTGCTCACGCTCGGCGGGGTTGCCACAGGCGGCGGCGGCTGCATCTGCCCCGAAAGCGCCCTACTGAAAGCGCTGGTGACCCATCTGCTGTTGCGGCCCGGTGAAGTCGTTATCCTCGACATGGAAGCCGGGATAGAACACCTCGGCAGGGCCACAGCCCAGACCGTGTCGGCAATGATTATCGTGGCCGAACCCGGCATGCGAAGCATTCAGACCGCCCACACCATCCGCCGGCTTGCCGCGGAAATCCAGATCCCGCGCCTGGGTGTCGTCATAAACAAGGTCGCCCCCGGCGCCGACCTCACGCCCCTCACCGCCAAGCTCGACGGCCTCCCCATCCTCGGCACCCTTTCCTACGACGCCCGAATCGCTCACGCCGATCTCAACGGCGTCTCCCCATACCTCGGCGCCGAACCCCAAGCCTCCGAAATCCGCGCCATCCTCGCCGCCATTCGGAAAATTCAGGGACAGACTACGAATTTCAAAAACTAGGGACAGACTACGAATTTC
>JAPLKX010000404.1 GCA_026387845.1 Candidatus Hydrogenedentota bacterium
CGGGCCGGACGAGGCGGAATTCATCGCACCGCCGCCGGACGACATGCCCCTGGGCGGGCAGTTCGTCAACATCAGCATCATCATCTCGACCGACGACGGGCTCACGTCGGAAGAGATTGCGCCGTCGCGCGTGGCGTTCAACCCGCTGTTCCTGAGCATGCAGGGTTTTGGCCCGTTCCCGCCGGAGAACATCATGTTCTTTTCGCATCCCACGTCCGTGTCCAGGACGTCCGGCGGTATCAGCGTGCTCGGGGTGCCTGGATCGTGGAGCCCCGACGCCGTCACGGACGTTCAGATCACCGGGACCGGTTTATCAGCTACGCTGACGGGGCTTTCGGTCTTCGCGCCGTTCCCGCTGGAGGCCGGTGAAGGCGAGGGCGAAGGCGAGGGCGAGGGTGAAGGCGAGGGCGAGGGCGAAATCGAGGAAGAAGAGCCAACTCCATGGCCATGGCTGGTTGGGATTGCGGCGGCGATTGTGGCCGCGCTGGCACTTGGGCAGGGCGGCGGCGACGGTGGCGGCGGCGGGTGTTTCATCGCCACAGCGGCGTACGGCACGCCTATGGCGGGGTCGGTCGACGTGCTTCGTGCGTTTCGCGACGTGTACCTGCTCGAGAATCCGGTGGGCACGGCGTTTGTCGATTTCTACTACCATGTCAGCCCGCCGCTGGCCGATTTTATCGCGGTCCACCCGGCGCTTGCGGCGGGGGTCCGCGTGATGCTGTGGCCGATTATTGTGGCGGCAAAAGCGGCGCTGGTGATGCCTCATTCGTCCGCGGGATTGTTTGTGTTGATGGCCGGCGTCTGGGTCGCACGCGGGATGAAACGGCGGCCGGCCAACGCAGGTCCGAAATAGTTTTGCCCTACGGCTCAGGCCATTGGAGAGCGATAAAATCGTAGTTGCCCTTGCGCGGCTAATTGCTTAGAATAGTCCTTGTCGATTTCGGCTTGGCGCTTCCAAAAAAAGAGGGCAAATACGATGAGCGCAATCGCCGTACTATCCTTAATTGGCGCCGCACTCAGCGGTGCAACATCCATTTCGGGCAACGTGGCCGACTCGTCGGGCGCACCGATAGCCGGGGCGCAAGTGTTCCTCGAGCCGTCCTACGAGGCCCCGCTGGTCGATACGTTGAGCGGCAGCGACGGGTCCTGGCGGTTCGAAGGTCCGTACCAGGGTCCCATCGGCGTGTTCGCGTATACGCCGGGCAAGGCGTTCGGCGGGGCCACGGTCTCGGCAGGGCCCGATGCCTCGATCAGCGACATCTCGATCGTCCTGTACGGGCCGTCGTCGGTTTCGGGCAAGGTCGTTGACGCCAAGAAGAAGCCCGTAAAAGACGCGCGAATCACGCGGGTGGGCCTGCTCGGCGCCACCAAGGTCGGCATCCCGCTGGCCAAACTGAAGGCCAACGGGTTCGCCGAGCCGGTGTCGGGCGCCGACGGGCGGTTCAAGGTCGACCTGCTGCCGGAAGGCGAAAAGGCCGCGATCAAGATAGGCCATCCGCTTTACGCGCAGGAGGCCGTGAATGACGTCGAGGTCGGGACGGATTCCCTGCAGGTGGTGATGTACGAGGGGTTTGTGGTCGAGGGCAGGGTGATGACGGCAAGCGGCAGCATCCCGGTGGCCGACGTAGCCGTGATGGTGAGGAGCGCCAGCCCGCCGCACGACACCGCCGTCGCCGCAACCAACACGTCCGGCGTGTTTGCGCTGCGGCTCAAACCGGGTTCGTACATGTGCCAGGTAGCGTCGTCTGGGCTTCGCAGCGCGGGCTGGCAGCCGCTGAACATCGACCCGGCGAACCCGATCCTCCACCCGACGCTGTACGTTGCCGGGGCGGGATCGGTTCGCGGCAAGGTGTGTGACGCGGTCACGGGCGGCCCGGTTGACGGTGCGAAACTGCTGGTCAACACGCGGGGCAACGCCGCGGCGTCGATCCGCACGGGGCCGACGGGCGAGTTCTCGACCGCGGCGATGTCCGGAGAAAGTGTCGTTCAGCTCGAGAAAGTCGCGGGTTATGTGATGCCGGAGCAGGCGTCGTTGACGGTGCAGGTAGGCGAAGGGAAAGACACGGTGCTGCCGACGTTCTGGCTGTCGCCGCTGCCGGCGTATGACGTGCGCGTAATCGGGCAGGACGGCCAGCCGGTCGCCGGGGCCGTGGTGACGGTTCTGCGGCCGTACCAGTTCGGTTGGAGAGTGACGGGCGCGAACGGCGAACTCAAGGTCAACATAAAAGAAATGCCCGACGACGGCACCGTGATTGGCATGGTCGAGCATGTCACACAGCCGCTCGGCGCGCTGTTTGCCATACCCAAAGGCTACACGGACGTGGCGACGGTCCAACTGTTCC
>JAPLKX010000326.1 GCA_026387845.1 Candidatus Hydrogenedentota bacterium
GGCGCTCTCCCAGGCGAGGGTAAGGCCGAGCCCCAGGTGGTCTTCAGATTTCGTGCTGTAAAAGGGTTCGAACATGCGCTCGCGGACGGTTTGAGGGACTTCGGGCCCGGAATTTTTTACGGCAACGTCGACGGACTCTCCGGTCACGGCCGCGGTGATGGAGACGCGTGGTTTTTCGTTGCCCTCGACCGCTTCGAGTGCGTTCGCCAGCAGGTACAACAAGGCCATCATGAGTTTGGGCCGATCGACCACGAGCGAAGGCATTTGCTCGTCACATTTCAATTCCAACCCAACGCGGGCGGCGCGGAACTCGTGCCGTTTCAGGTCCAGGACCTGGTCGAGAAACTCGGGCAAAAACACCAGGTTGACGTCGGCGCGTTCCTTTCGGGCGATGATCGTGAGCGTGGAGATGAGGCGGCTGCAGTTTTGGACGCTCTTAATGACGTTGCCCATCATCCGGCGAGCTTCGTCGGTGATCGAGGGTCCCTGCTGGATTAATTCGGCGTAGGCGAGGATTGCGCCGAGGTAGTTGTTGACGTCGTGCGCGACGCTCGACACGCACCCGCCGACCTGGCCGGCTCGGTAAACGTGCGCCAACCGGCCGCGCAGGGCGGGGTCGATCGGAGGCCCGGGAACATCCGGGGTATCGCTGTGGGTCATTTTGAGTCCCGCTTATTTCAGGTTGCCTATCACGGCCTGGGCGAATTCGCTGCACTTGACCTCGCGGGCGCCTTCCATGAGGCGGGCGAAGTCGTAGGTGACGATTTTGGACTTATAGGTTTCTACGAGCGCGGCGGTGATTGCGCGGGCGGCTTCGGTCCATCCGATGTGATCGAACATCATGACGCCGGACAGGATCAGGCTGCTAGGGTTTACCTTGTCCAGGTTGGCGTACTTGGGCGCGGTGCCGTGTGTGGCTTCGAAAATGGCGGCGCCGGTCTCGTAGTTGATGTTTGCGCCGGGCGCGATTCCGATGCCGCCGACTTGCGCGGCGAGCGCGTCGCTCATGTAATCACCGTTGAGGTTCATGGTGGCGACGACGTCGAAGTCGGTGGGCCGCGTGAGGATTTGCTGGAGGAAAATGTCGGCGATGGTATCTTTGACGAGGATTTTATCGCCGGGTTTACCGCCGCAGTCATCCCAGCCGACGGCGACGTTTGAGAATTCCTCGCGGACCAGTTCGTAGCCCCATTTGCGGAACGCGCCCTCGGTGTACTTCATGATGTTGCCCTTGTGAACGAGGGTGACGGACTTCCGGTCGTGTTTGACGGCATGATTGAGCGCGGCGCGAACGATCCGGCGTGAGCCGCTCTTGCTGATGGGTTTGAACCCGAGGCCGGAATCGGGGCGGATGTCCCAGCCGAATTCGCGCTTGGCGAACGCGATGAACTTTTGTGCGTTTTCGCTGCCTTCCTCGAGTTCGAGGCCGGCGTACACATCTTCGGTGTTTTCGCGGAAGATGATCATGTCGATTTTTTCGGGCGCGACGACCGGGCTGGGCACCCCCGCGAAGTGGCGTACCGGCCGGACGCAGGCGAACAGGTCGAGCTTTTGCCGCAGTGATACGTTGAGGCTTCTGAACCCGCCGCCGATGGGTGTGGTCAGCGGTCCTTTGATTGCGACGCGGTAGTCGCGTATGGCGTCGAGGGTTTCGTCTGGTAGGTAAGAGCCGTAGAGGGCGTTGGCCTTTTCGCCGGCGTGGACTTCCATCCATGCGACGGATCTCGATGCGCCGTAACAGCGGGACACGGCGGCGTCGAACACGCGTTTAGAGGCGCGCCAGATGTCGGGTCCTGTGCCGTCGCCCTCGACGAACGCGATGATGGGCTTTGCGGGGGTGCGGATGGTTCCGTCGGGATTGACCTCGAGTTTTTCGCCGGCCGACACGGAAATGTGGCTGTACTTCAAGCGTTCTCCTCTGGAGGGTCCCATTCGGAAATGGGACCTACGATTCGGTCCCATTCGGAGATGGGACCTACAATTCAGCTCAAATTGACGAGCCGGGCCTCGTTGACGTGAGGCACGCGGCGAATCCTGTCGAGCGTCTGGTCGTCGAGGGGTGCGTCGATATTCAGAACGGTGAGGGCGCGCCCGCCGCGGGCGTCACGGCCGAGCATGAGGTTGGCGATGTTGACCCCGGCCTCGCCGATGATGGTGCCGACCCGGCCGATGATGAGCGGTTTGTCCTCGTTCATGCATACGAGCATGTAGCCTTCGGGTTTGGCGTCGACGCGCATCCCGTCGATGCTGCAGATGCGGGGGTCGTTTTTGCCGAACAGGGTGCCGGCGACCCGGTGCGTCTCGGAATCGGTGGTGACGGTAACGCCGATTTCGAACGCGTAGTCGGAGGCGCGGACGCTGCGGGTTTCGCTGAACGAGATGCCGTGATCCTCGAGTAGGCTGGGCGCGCTGACCATGTTGACGGTTTCGACCAGCGGAGACAGAAAGCCGACCAGGACAGACGCGGTGATGGGGTAGGTGTCGGTGACGCCGAGGTCGCCGCTGTATTCGATCTCCATGGAAATAGGCCGGCCTTGGATGAAAGACGACTGGAAATGTCCGATACGCTGGGCGAGGTATCGGAGCGGTTCGAGTGTTTTACGGGTTTCGCCGTCCATGCTGGGCACGTTAACGGCATTGACGATAGCGCCGGTGCGGAGGTAGTCGACGATCTGGTTGGCGACTTCGACGGCGACGGTAACCTGGGCCTCGTCGGTGGATGCAGCGAGGTGGGGCGTCGTGACGATGTTATCCAACCCGAGGAACGGGTTGTCGGTAAAGGGCTCGGAGGTGTAGACGTCGAGGGCGGCGCCGGCGATTTGTTTTTTGCGGAGTGCGTCGGCGAGGTCGGCTTCATTGACGATGCCGCCGCGGGCGCAGTTGATAATTCGGCAGGAGGGTTTCATGCGCTGGAAATGCTCGGCTCGGATCATGTTATTGGTTTTTTCAGATTTGGGAGCGTGGATGGTGATGATGTCGGATCGCTCGATGAGCTCATCGAGGGTAACCAACTCGACGCCGAGGGAGTCGGCCTTGATTTTGGTCAGGATGGGGTCGTAGGCGAGCACTTTCATCTCGAATGCCTGGGCCCGTTTGGCCACTTCGGCGCCGATCCGGCCCACGCCGATCACCCCGAGGGTTTTGCCGCACACTTCGGTGCCCATCAGCTTGCGGTTCCACTGGCCGGACATCATTGAGCAATGGGCCACGGGGACGTTGCGGCAAAGCGATAACAGGAGTGCAAACGTGTGCTCGCAGGTCGAGATGGTATTTCCGCCGGGTGTGTTCATAACGACAATGCCGTGTTTTGTGGCGGCCTCTTTGTCGATGTTGTCGGTGCCGACCCCGGCGCGGCCGATGACTTTGAGTCGCTTTACGCCGTGGAGCGCGACGGCGGTGACCTTGGTAGCGCTTCGCACGACAAGGGCGTCGTAATTATTGATAATGGCGGCGAGATCTTCGGGTTTCTGGGGCGGTTTTACGTCGACCTCGAGCCCCGCCTTTCGAAATACGTCAATCCCGTCCTCGCTGAGGCTGTCCAGGCAAAGTACTTTAGGCATGATTCATACTCCGGCAAAGCAGCGTTGTGCTGCGGCAACACCTTCTCCTATTCTAACCGGTGCGCCGAGTTCGCGCAGGGCCAGCTCGACGGCGGCGAGCACGACGACCACGTCGAACTGGTCGTAATAGCCCATGTGGGCGATCCGCTCGATTTTGCCTTTGAGTTGATCCTGGCCGCCGGCGCAGGTTACTTTGAGATCGTCGCGGAGTTTCTTGTGGAGTGCGTTGCCGTCAAACCCGTCGGGCAGCTTGATGGCGGTGGCGGCGTTGGACGGGGCCTTGGAAAAGAGATCCATCCCCATCCCGAGCACGCCGGCCCGGGTGGCCTGGGCGAGTATTGCGTGCCGCGCCCACACGGCTTCCATGCCTTCGGCGAGGATGGCGTCGAGGGAGGTCCGCAAGCCCATGATGCCGGCGACGGCGGGCGTATAGGGGGTGGTTTTTTTCTCGAGGTTCTTGAGGGCCTTGTCCAGCGACAAATAGAACTTGGGCAGAGTGGATTTGGCCATGGCGGCCCTGGCCCTGGCCCGATCGCCACAAACGCGAGGCCCGGCGGAAGCATCAGCGCCTTTTGCGAACCTGCCGCGACGACGTCGACTCCCCAGTCGTCCATGCGCAACTCGTCCGCGGCGAGTGCGCTGACCGCGTCGACCACCAGGAGTGCGTTGGAATCGCGGGTGATGGCGGCGACGGCCTTGATGTCGGTGAGCACCGCGGTGCTGGTTTCGTGGAGCGTGGTGAAAACGGCCTTTGCGCCGGGGTTTTCTTTGAGTGCCTGTACGACGCGCGCGGGCTCGACGGCCGTTCCCCACTCGACGTCGAGCACGGTCATCTGCACGCCAAAAGCCTTGCCGATCTGGCCCCACCGTTCGCCGAACTTGCCGCCGTTTACCGAGATGGCTTTATCTCCGGCGGACAGGAGGTTAACGACACTGGCTTCGAGTGCGCTGGTTCCCGAGCCGGCGAGGATGACGACGGGGCTGCTGGTCTGAAACACGAGCTTGAGTTTTTCGCTCACCGACATGAAAATCTGCTCGAACGCGGCCTGGCGGTGGTGCGTCATGGGAGCGGCCATCGCCAAGAGAACTTCCGGGGGAACCGGAGTCGGACCGGGGGTAAATAAACGCTCTTTATGCATCATGTTGCGTACCTCCATCTAACTGTAAATTATTAGGCCTTTAGACGGCTCAATTTGATTACCGGAAAGGATCAGTGCGCTACGCCTGCTCCAGATGCACGCGGGCAATACGTTGTGAAGGCGTAAACCTAGCAGAGCGCCGGCCGGATTGTCAAACGGGCGGAACAGTTGACAGTGCGAAGTTGATAGTGTGGAGTTGACAGTGGACGGCTCAGGAGCGTCTCTTGATGGTAACGGTTCTGGCGGCACCAGGGGCGGATCGAGGGATGACGAGCCAACCGGCCTTTGCGCCTTCCGAGACAGGTTCGAACGTGCAGGCCGATCCGGCCGGCGTCAACTCGATCGCATATCCATCTCCGTACCAGCCCTCGGGCAAGAAGATGCGCGTTTCGGCGCCCGCATCCGCGGCCGCATCGGCGGCCGCATCGGCGCATTCAGTCCACTCGCAGCGAAACGTGCCGGTGTCCCAGTCCGACCTGCAACTTCTTAGCCGGCCGGCGATGGCCGGCGCGTAGGGCCGTGCCAACAGCGGGAAATAGACGGTCTTCTCGAGCCCGCGTTGGAAATCCCAATAGGCGTCACCGGCCTGTATTTTTTCGAGATGCCCCATGGCGAGGCGAGCCGCATTCATTGTTTCAGGTTGCCCATAAAACGCCCCCCACTCGCCTATCCACAGGGGCATATCGAGCCGGTTGGCGTGCTTGTCGATGCGGCTGAAAATGAGTTCAAGCCGGCGTTCGTCCGGCCGGCTTACCTCTTCTGTGTCGGTGACCACGTCGTAGGCATGCGCCCCATACGCTTGAAGGGGATAGCGTTTGCCCGCGGGGTCCTTAATCGCCGCCAGCACGCTGGGAATACCCATATTGGACGAGATGCTTGGTTCAAGGAACAGAAGGCCATCGGTGTCCACTTCGCGGATGGCGGCGGCCACGCGTTCATACATTGGCTGGAGTTTCTCGGTTTCAAATTTTTGAAACACGGGGGCCGCCGCTTTTAGCAGCTTTTCATACAGGTTCGGTTTCCCTGCCACTGCCGCCAGCAAATCCGATGGCGTGGAGATGGCTTTGAAGTCCGGCTCATTTTCAAGCTCGGCCACCACCACCTCCAATGCTTTCAGGGCGTCGCTGCCGATGAAGGGCTCGTTAAACAGGTCATAGCCGATGACGGCGGGCTCGTCGTTAAATCGCTGCGCGACGTGCTGCCAGGCCCGTGCAAACCTGTCCTGGATGCCCACGCCGTCGGGCCCGGGCCGGTTTGCCCAGAAGTTGTCGAATGCGGTCTGGACCCGCTCGCTGGTCCAATAGGCCTGGCTCCAAGGCCCGCCTTCCGCGTCCGTATGCGGTTTATCGTCGTGAATGGTGGCCCATTCGGGCGCCCCATCGCCGTTGATGGGCGGGGCCTCGCCCCACAAGTCCTGGTGCATGTCCAGCACGACCCAGATGCCGTTGTCCCTGGCCCATCTGACGCGCTGGGCGAGGCGGTCGAGAAAGTCCTCGTCATACTTTCCGCACTGGGGCTCGATGGCGGCCCAAGTCATCCCGAGGCGGATGCAGTTGAACCCCCACAGGCGCATTTGGGCGAATTCCTGTGGCCCGTGCCAGCTTACATACCCGAGATCGCGGTGTTTCTCGATGATGTTGACGCCATGCAGGGTCACCTGCCGGCCCGATCCATCTACGAACCGGCCATCTTTTACGGATACCTCGCCGGCCCATGCCGCACCGCCACCAACTAGAAACAAACCTGACATTACGACGACTACGACTGCCCTCACACTACTGCTCCCTACGACTGCTACCCGCGGCCGGTTTCGCCGGCCGCTATGAGTGCGGCGCCCAAGGCGCCGGTGTACTGTGGCTCTTGCGGGACATTGACGGGCCGGCCGAGGGCTTGTGCGAGGGCCTCGGCCATCCCGGGCACCATCGCCACGCCGCCGGTAAAATATACGGGGTCGTCGACGTTTCTGCCGGCCATTGCGACGACTCGCTTGGCTATGGATGCCTGAACGCCGGCAACGATGTCAGCGGGGTCGGCGCCGGTTGCGAGCAGGCCCACGATTTCGGTTTCGGCGAACACGACGCACATGCTGCTGATTACGGCGGGGCTGAGGCTTTTTCGGGCCATCTCGCCGAGGCCTTCCAGTCCCGTTCCCAGCCGTGCGGCCACCACCTCGAGAAACCGGCCGGTGCCCGCGGCGCATCGGTCGTTCATAGCGAAATCACGCACGAGGCCGGAGCCGTCGAGGCGGATCAGCTTGCTGTCTTGCCCGCCAATCTCGACGATAGTCATGGCGTCGGCGGCGAGCCGGCGCACGCCTTTTGCGTGGCATGTGATTTCCGTCACAGTGGAATCGGCGAAATTGATTTGGTTGCGCCCGTACCCGGTGGCAATAATGCGGCCCAGGTGGGCGCGGGTGTGCCCGGTTTCATGCAGGGCCTGGTCAAGGAGGCCTGAGGCGATTGCCTCCTGCTCGACGCCCTGGTCGACCATTTTTTTTGACAGCACGGACCCATGGTGGGCGTCCAGCAACACGATCTTGACCGCGCGAGAACCGGCGTCTATCCCTGCAACAACCATCTGACTGCTCCGTAGCGGCGCGCACGGCGCGCGCGGTGTCGAAATTACCCGTGCGGGCCTATGGAAAGCAAGCTTCCTAAGAAGCTTCCGGGATTGATGATAGTGGGACCATCGGGACTGTTGGGCGGTTTCAGGTTGCAGAAACGTCGGTCCCATCTGGTGCTTGTCCAGTCCGAATCGGAATTCGGACCTGCGTTGTCGGCACCAGGGTTGGATCTGGCAAAAAGATGCAATTCTCCGAGCAGGCACGGTTTTTTGTTACGGAAATAGCGATTTCTCTCGGGAAAATGAATCGCCCCGGCGTGAGCCGGGGCGAATGGGAATGTGAGATCAAGTACCTTAGATGGGCACTACTTTGGTTGCCTCAGGTCCTTTCTTTCCCTGAGTGGGTTCGAACTCGACTTTTTGTCCGTCCTTGAGCCGGCGGAACCCGCGCATTTCGATGTTGGAATGATGTACGAATAAATCATTGCCCCCATCATCAGGAGTGATAAATCCGTAGCCCTTGTCTTCGTTAAACCATTTCACCGTACCTGTTGCCATTGCGTTTCTCCTGATGGCTCTTCATATCCGGGCAGAGCCCTGCACCCGCCCCTCCTCTTGCCCAATTCAGAGAAACCCCGTGAGGGACCAGGATTCCCCTAAACCCGCAAAATTATGGCAGCATCCGCCTTTATATTCAACTGTTTTTTTAGCCTTAACCTCAAATTGGCGGAGTTGGCTTTGGGTATAGCTAACAGAAGCCGGCACAACCACTTAGGGCGGATGGCGAGGAGCCGGCTACAGGCGGTTCAGGGCATTGAGTGCGGCGCGTGCGGCGTTGCATCCGCACATCCCGTGAACCCCGCCGGCCGGCGGGGTAGATGCGGAACAAATGAACACGCGGGGGTTGGGAGTTGCCCACGGGACGAGTCTCGCCACAGGCCGGGTAAAGAGCTGGGTCCAGTTGTAGAGGCCCGCGCCGATGTCGCCGCCAACCAGGTTTGGGTTGTACTGCTCGAGGTGTTGGCAATTCATAGATGCCCGGCCGACGACAACGTGTGAGAAGCCGGGCGCGAATCGTTCGATTTGCCGCTCGACAGCGTCCCGGACATTTTCGGTGGAGGCGTTTGGAACGTGGCAGTAGCCCCAGAGTACGTGGCGGCCAGCGGGTGCTCGGGAGGGATCGAACAGGGTGGGTTGAGCGAGGAGGAGGAAGGGCTGATCGGCGATTCGGCCCTGGTGTGGCTCGCGTTCGCTCTCGCGGATGTCTTCGAGATTCCCGCCAAGATGGATAACGCCGGCGTTGCGGCACTTGCCCGCGGCCCATGGTACGGGGGCGGAGAGTACCCAGTCCATTTTGAAGACGCCGGGGCCGTACCGGTACCTGGCGAGGCGGCGCCGGTAAGATTGGGGCAGTAAATCGCCGGCGAACTGCAACAACTGGCGCGGCGTCACGTCGAACAGGTAAACGTCGGCCGGAGGGAGGTCGCGGGCGTCGGAAACGGGGCAGCCCGTGGTTATGCTGCCGCCGTACTCGATCAGCCGGGCCGCGAGCGCTTCCACCAGTTGCTGCGTGCCGCCTTCAACAAAAGGCCAGCCCACCGCATGCCCGGCCGCGGCCAGTACGAGCGCGAACGCGGCGGCCGGTGATTGGTCCAGCGGCAGCCCGGAATGCGCGGCCAGCCCGGCGATGAAACCGCGGGCGCGCCCGCCCTTGAAGAGATGGGCGAGGCTGAGGCCCGAACGGATGGCGGACAAGCCAAACCGCGCCAGAAGGAACGGGTGGCGCGGGATGCGCAGGGGCGAGAGGATCTGGCCGATGAGATCCGGCCATCTTTGAACGAGGGGCGTCATGAGGCGCGAGTAGGTGTTGGCGTCGTGGGTGTCGCGGAAGGACTCAGCGGTCTCGCCGATGTCGCGGGACAAGACGGCGGCGGTCCCATCGAGAAACGGGTGCGCCATGGGGTAGGTTGGGTGGACCCACCGCACGCCGCATTGTTCAAGATCCAGATCTTGGAAGCAGGGCGATGAGACCGCGAGTGGAAGGCTTGTGGCGCAGACGTCATGGAGCACACCGGGCTCGATCAGCTCGGCGGTTCGCGCGCCGCCGCCGGCGGACGTGTGTTGCTCGAGTACGGTGACGCGCATCCCGGCGTGGGCGAGTGTGCATGCTGCCGCCAGCCCGTTCGGGCCGGCTCCAATGACGACGGCCGTCTTTTTGCGGGCTATTTGGGCTGACGATCCCACTGGGCTTCACGCGGTGTGGACGGTTGCGGCGTCCCAAAAACCAACCTGTCCAATGAGAACCGGCCCGGCCCCATTGCGATCAGCAGGATAGCCACGCAGAAATAGACCGCCGGCAGTTCCAATGCCGGAACTCCGGTTTTTGAGACAAACGGTGCGCCCATCATGAGGGCCATGCTCAAGACGGCCACGGTCATCGTAGACGCAATGCCAAGAGACGCCAGCCGCGTCAGCAGCCCTACGATCCAAGCCATCCCGCCGCCAAACTCCGACAGCGCGGCCAGCGCCTGGAAAATGCCAGGCGCAAACCCTTCCGGGCCCATCCAGCCGAACGGGTTCTGGATTTTTGAGAACCCATGGATTACGAAGGCCATACCCACCACAACCCGGATCAGCAGGAGTGCGGCGTCCCCGTAGACGGAATGCCGCGTCACTCCGAAAATGCAATTCAAAATTTTCATCGCGGTCCTTCGCAATTCCAACAGGGAACCAGACGTAAAGGTCTTCTGGAACAACATTCCGAACGGTATTCCAATTCCGTGGGTTGGCCGGCCTTATTCAGGCTTTTTGGGCCGATAACCTCTGCGGCCCCGCTGGCGGGACACTTCTTCCGGCACGCTTGCCGTCCACCCGCGTCGTGCATCGGCGACCTGGTCAAACTGCGGGACGTACGGCTTGATGTCGAGAAGGGGCGATCCGTCGAGGATATCCACGTCTTCAATGTGTAAGGTCGCTCCTTCGACTGACGTTAGGCGGACAATTGAGAGGCCGATGTGGTTGGGCCTCGATGGGTGGCGCGTGGCAAAAACGCCTTTGGGCATGTCTACCAGGCAGGGCTTGACGGTCAGTTTCGTATCCGCGGCCTTGTGGAAGTGGTAGAGGAGGATCAGGTGGGAAAACCCCTCCAAATCTTTCAAGCCTTCCGCGTATTCGGGAAAGACCTCGACGCGGCCTGAACAATCCCGGGCAAAGGCCGGCTGGGCAGGCGTCTCCTCCGGGACGCGGTGTTCACTGTGGATTATGCCGATGGGCGTACAGATGATTCTTTTTCTACTGCGTCTCGTTTGCATCGCGTGCCTCGGCTAGCCGGTTCCGCTGTCAGGCGGCGGCATTTGTTGGGAAAGAACTGCCTCGAGTTGTGCTATTCGTTCAGGACTCAGCGAATATCTGAACCGCGTCTCATTGTACAGCCGGTACCACTGAGCGGCGTGGCAGTACGTAAACCGCCAGCCGCTGCACGTCGTCCGGCATCACGTAATCCCGGCCATCGAGAAAGGCCGACGCCTGCGCTGATCGGAACAGCATAAGCGCCCCGCGCGGGCTCACACCCAGTTTGAGCCGGGCGTCCCGCCGCGTCCCCGCAACGATTTCGACAATGTAACGCGAGATCGTCTCATCCAGCCGGACGGCGCGGACCTGGGCCTGCATGTCGGTCACATCCTGTCTGTTTAGGACGGGACCAATCGTCTCTAGCGGGTGTGTTTCCGCCTGCGAATGAAGGATCTCGACCTCGACGTCCGGATCCGGGTACCCGAGCGAGAGCAGCATGAGGAACCGGTCGAGCTGCGCCTCGGGAAGCGGATACGTTCCGTGAAACTCGACGGGGTTCTGCGTGGCCAGCAGCATAAACGGCGGATCGAGCGGGTAACGGGTGCCTTCGATGGTGGCCTGGCCTTCGCTCATCGCCTCCAAAAGGGCGGATTGCGTTCGCGGCGACGCCCGGTTGATCTCGTCGGCGAGCAGGAAATTCGCGAAAACAGGGCCGGGCCGGAACGTGAATGTCCCCTGAACCGGATTATAGATCGACGAACCCAGAATGTCGCCCGGAAGCAAGTCCGGTGTGAACTGGATCCGGTTGAAATCTGCCGCCACGGATTTCGCCAGCGCCTTGGCGAGCGTCGTCTTGCCCATCCCCGGCACGTCTTCAAACAACACCGACCCGCCCGCCAGCAACGCGATCAGCAGCATGTCAATGGGGTCGTCTTTGCCCCGAATCACGTGGGTCAGGTTCTTCTTCAGATCTTGAAGTTTCTGATGGTGCAGGCTCATCTTTTCCTGGGACATGTATTGGCATCTCCAACGGGCTTACTCATCTTGCGACCAGATGAACACGGCAAGAGCTTCGACGATGCTACTACAACTTACGGAATTCCTGCTAATTGCCGCCCGGGGAAGTTCCGGTAGCCCAGCAGGCAGCGTACCAGAACCTCGCGCCCGTGCTCATGGCCGCATGACGCGGCCGAGGAACAGGATGCTGCCCGTGGGTTTGTCCTGGATGAGGAACAGGAACGGGTGATCGGCCCGGAACACGGGCGGGGGTTCGGGCGCGGCCGTCGCGCCGAGCGTCATTATTACGGCGGTGGCGGCGGCGGCTTCCGTGCCTTTTTCGTTCACGTCGACATAGGCTTTATGCAGGACTTTGTCAATCCAGATACGCTGATCGGGCGGGGGCTGGACCGTGAATTCAATCATTTTCATGAAATCAGCTTGCAGTGTGAAGGCATCGGGCATACCCATCGCCTTGAGTGTGTCTGTCAGGTTAAACGCGGACTCCATTTTGAAGCGGGGAAAATAGACCTCGACTTTCTCAGGATGTAACCCGGCCAGCCACCCGTAAAGGAGATCCGTGTTGAGTTCTTTCTCAAGCGCGGCCAAGCCGTTTCGGTCGCGGGGTAGCAACACGACCATCGAGAGGCGGTTGCCGCGATACCCCATCTCAAGAATCTGGAGGCTATCAGTCGAACTGTAACCAAACTGAATGCTTTGATGCATCAACGGGACGTTTTTTTGAGTCCCGCCCTCGAGGTAAAACGGCTCATCCTTTGTTGCATCTTCCTTGAACTCGTGCAGCCAGTCGCCTTTAAAATAGATGGCGTTGGTCAGGACCAGCAGGGTGTAAGCCGAGAAATCTGCGGCGTTGACAATTTCTGGGATCTTGCCTGCGGTCTGCTTTGAGGTCCACTTATTGATCTTGTCTGCTGTCGGCCCCGGTTCTTTTGAGAAACTAACCTTTTCCAACTCGGCGCCGTAGAAGTCCCTGTTCAGCTTCAAAAAATCTTCCCGGAACTTGAAGTACTCCTTCTCTTCGCCCCAAAGGCGGTTGGCTATATCGAGTTGGTATCCGGCTTTTGACGCAGGCACGTACGTGAGCGCCTGCAGAAGGGAGCCAAAGCTGGCGTGCAGCTTCTCGTCGCTGAACGGGAAGTGGAGCACCTGTTCCATTTGAGCCTGGGTAGCGCCCTGCGCGCCGGCGTATGTCATCGCCAGTGCCGCCGACACACTGAACGGAGAGAAGAAGAGGTTGTCGCGGTTCGTGTTGAGTTTGGCGTAGAGGTCAAGCGCGAATTGGTTGTTGCCCCGGACGACCGGGGTCAACGTCGCTTCGTCCACGGTCAACGTTATCGCTTTTCCCTGGCCGCAAGCAGGCAGGAGCGCCTGCACGACTATCATCGCCACAAGAATGCATCGGTTCATCGTTCAGTCCTCCTGTTGCATACGTGATCAACTCGTGCAATGGGACTACGTTGAAACAAGATTCCCGCCTCTTCTCAGGATGCGCTTTCGACGGTTAATATTCAATTGCCATCGCCGCCAACCGTTTGAAGTACAACACCAATTCTGATTCAATCACATTATAAAAAATAAAATGACAGGCGGTGAGAACATGATGCGGACGCTATGGATTCTTAGTGCGGGTATCCTGATGGGAGTGCAGAATTGTGCTGCGGCGGAAGAACTGTCGGGTACTCCACTGGTTTTCTGGTATCGGCAGCCGGCCAGCCGGTGGATGGAGTCGTTGCCGGTGGGCAATGGGCGGCTGGGCGCTATGGTCTTCGGTGGCGTGGATTGTGAACGGATCGCGTTGAACGAATCGACCCTCTGGTCGGGGGAGCCCGGCGCGCATGAAAATCCTGCAACGCGGGAACATTTGGCGGAGATCCGGGCTGCTCTGTTTGAAGGCCGCTATGCCGAGGCGCAGGGAATGTGCCGTCGGTACGTCCTTGGGCGGAGAAACAACTACGGCACGCACCTGCCGATGGGTAACCTGCTCCTGCGTTTTGCCGACACCGGAAACGATATTGGGGAGTATCGCCGCGAGTTGGATCTGGACCAGGCGGTTGCGCGGGTTGCTTATACAGTTCGCGGCACGCGCTATGAGCGGGAGATCCTGTGTTCGAATGTCGACCAGGTTCTGATCGTGCGCTTTATCTCCAGCACGCCCGGCGAACTCTCGTTCGAGGTGGCGATTGACGGAGGAGAGAACCCCTCGGAAGTGCACGCGGACGGCACGGATGCGCTGGTCGTCACCGGCCATGCATACGAGAACAAGCACAGTAACGGCCAATGTGGTGTGGGATTTCGCGGACAAGTGAAAGTTGTGGCCTGCGGTGGAAATGTTGTCGCGTCAGACAAGGCCCTCAAAGTCGAACACGCCGATGCCGCGACGTTATTGGTGGCCATCAACACGGATTTCGGCGGACGCAATCCCGGAGCTTTATGCCAGGCCCAGCTCGATGCCGCCGCCAAGAAGAGCTATGACCAGATTCGCGATGCTCACGTGGCCGACCATCAGCGCCTGTTCCGCCGGGTCGATCTCGATTTGGGCACAACCGACGCGGCTGCATTGCCAACCGATCAACGGTTGGAACGGCTCCAGAACGGGGGAAATGACCCGCAACTCATCACTACGTTCTTTCAATACGGCCGTTACCTCTTGATTGCGGGCTCGCGGGAGAACTCGCCGCTTCCCACAAACCTCCAGGGTATCTGGAACGATAATCTGGCCTGCAAGATGGGCTGGACCTGCGATTTCCACCTGGACATCAACACGCAACAAAACTACTGGCCGGCCGAGGTGTGCAACCTTTCCGAATGCCATGAACCGCTCTTCGCCTTCATCGAGTCGCTGCGCGCGCCGGGCCGGAAAACCGCGCGCGAGACCTATGGCTGCCCGGGTTGGGTGTGCCATGCCGTCACCAACGCCTGGGGCTACACGGCGCCCGGCTGGGGGCTTGCCTGGGGCGCTCACGCCACTGCCGGTGTTTGGCTGGCGTCGCACCTGTGGGACCACTACGTTTTTACGGGCGACCGGGCATTTCTGGGTAAGCGGGCCTATCCGGTGCTCAAAGAGGCGGCGGAGTTTTTCCTCGACTACATGCTGGAACATCCCGAGCATCACTACCTGGTCACGGGCCCGTCCCCCTCGCCGGAAAACGCGTTTATCGCGCCGGACGGCAGCCGGTGCAGCGAATCCATGGGTCCCACGTGCGACACGGTGCTGGTCCGCGACTTGTTCTCTCACTGTATCGAGGCCAGCCGTATTCTGGGCACGGACGTCGAGTTTGCGGCCGAGCTGGAACGTGCTCTGGCCAAACTCGCGCCGTTACAGGTAGGCAAGCATGGCCAGTTGCAGGAATGGCTCGAGGATTTCGAAGACGCCATCCCCAACCACCGGCACATGTGCCATCTTATCGCACTGTATCCGTTCAGCCAAATAACGCTGAACGGAACGCCGGAATTGGCCAAGGCCGCGCGGGTGACGATCGAGCGTCGGATAAACCGTCCGGACTGGGAAGACGTCGAATGGAGCCGGGGAAACCTGATCAACTTCTATGCGCGGCTTGGGGACGGCGACCTGGCTCACGACAGCGTGGTCGGGTTGTTGGGGAAACTGACGGACACGAATTTGCTGACGTTTTCCGTGGGCGGAATTGCCGGCGCGCCTCAGAACATTTTCGTCATCGACGGCAACTCTTCGGGGACGGCGGGTATCGCAGAGATGCTGCTGCAAAGTCACGGCGGCGAGATCAACCTGTTGCCGGCACTGCCTCGAGCCTGGCCTAACGGGCGTGTAACGGGCTTGCGGGCCCGGGGCGGATTTGAGGTGGACGTCGCATGGAAGGGGGGCCGGTTAACGGAAAGTACAATTCGGGCAACAATTGGCGGCACGTGCAGGATTCGCACCTCGTTACCCGTTCAGATCAAGACAATGGGCAGAGAAACACCCGTCCAGAGGCCCGAACCTAGGGTCGTTGAATTGCCTGTCAACGCTGGCGACACAGTCTGCATCGCCGCCACCGACCGTTAGAATCTTTGTTCGCGACATCTGCGCGCGACGCGTAGATGTTGGCTGAAGGTCGCGAACAAAGATTCTGAAAGCGGCGTCTTAGCCGCCTTAGGGGGTCGTCTGGTTCTTGCGTGGGATCTCCAAACGCTTGTACGGTTGGAACTCGACGGGTCCCAGCAATCCTGAGCGCGGCAGGGGGCTGAATCCCAGGAGGGCGCGGGCGGCGGACCGGTCGTCTTGCACGGGGCGGCCGAGCCGGGGCTCGAGTTCTTTGGGGACCGGCGGGAATTCGGTGAGGCCTGCGACGCGGTTGATGAGCGTGTTGGTGACGCGGATTTCGATTTTGTTGGTACCCGTCAGCGCCTGGCCGGTAATATCGAGGCGTTGTCCGCGCATCCAGACAATCCCCGCGGCCTTGCCGTTCAGAGCGACCTCCGCCACGTTTCCTACATCGCCGAGATCGAGGTACAGCTTAACGTCTTCCTGCACGTATTGTTCAGGGAGTTCGAATTCGGACGTGTACACGCCCGTGCCGCTGAAATGTTTGGCGTCGGGCAGGTCAGTCCACGACATCAACTCGTCCAGTTGAAACTCGCGGCGGGCGAATACGGGGCTTTCGAGGACGAGCCGCCAGGACGGCGAGATGCGAAGCGGCGCGGGGACCCGTTGCGCCTGCGCATGAAGCACCACGCCGTTCCCCATGTTGACGTAGTGGCCGCCTTCGCGATCCGTCCAACCCGTGACAGCATTTTCGTCGACGTGTTCGATCCACGCCAGCGAACTCGACACGGCGTGGGGAGGCTCAGCGCTTTTTTCAAAGACGAAGAACGTCGACTCGTACGGCGCCAGCCGGACCGGCACACGGATCGCCGCGTCGCGCTCCTCGTACTCGTAAAGCGGCTGCACGGCGCCGGTGTATGGATTCCATTGCCAGGGCGCGACGCCGGCCACACGGAAGCCAACCGGCATATCAACGGGGCGATCCTGCACGTTCGCCACAAAATAGATGTCGCGCGTGTCTTGTTTCCGGTGAATGAAAATGAGCCCTGGATTCTCGCGCCACCCTTCCCTGACGAAATCGATAGACATATCGGGGGCAACGTGATTGCGGATCGCGTTGAGGAACGGGTCGAGCATGGTGCTGCGCCGGTCGAGCGGGTCGCGCCGATCGAGGACAGTCTTGACCCAATAGGTCGTGCCTTGGCCATACGAATGCCGGCCATTGCCATCCATGCCGTTTGGCGGTTCAAACAGGCGGGATGAGATTGCACGGACCTCTTCGTCTCCCGCCTGCCAGTTCCGCAACCCGCAGGACGCCTCCGGCACGCGTTCGAGCGCAATGACCACGCCGCCCTGTTTCACGTACGCCTCGATGCTCCGGAGCGACTCGAGCGGCATTGCGGTAACGTTGGGTACGACCAGCGCCTGGTACGTCATCTCGCCGATCTTCAGCGACTGCCCGGCAGAGGAACACAGCGGCTGCAAGCCTTGGTCGTTCACGAGGTCGTACGAATACCCGTTGCCGATAAGGAGCGTGTTGAGGTCGCCCCAGTCGAAGTCGCGGGTCCATCGGCGGGCGTTGAGTGCGTTCTGCGCCCACTGGTTGGCCAGTGGCGAGTACACGGCCACGTCGGCGGAAAACGCGCCCTGCCGCAGCATGTAGCAGCACCGGCCGAGGTAGTCGCTCAGCAGGTGATAGTACGGCCACCAGACGTTGTCCGGGCTGATGTGGATGGCGGGATAGAAGCCGCGGCTTGGCGTGATGTCGCGCTCGGGTGTCGCCAGGAATCCGTGGTTATAGAACAGGTTGGCGCCGGAGCGCAGGAACATGTCGCTGGCGATCTTCAGCTCTTCGAGCGTGGCGGCCCCTTCCAGGTTGTCCGTGACGAACCCATACGGTTGCACCCGGCTCTTGACGCCACGCGCGCGGCACCACCCCACAAACGTGTCGAAGAACGCCTTCATCCCCATCTGAGCGAGCACGTCGTTGAGGTCATATCGGATTTTCGGGGAGATTCCGCCCACGTTCCACCAGACCGCCGGCAGATGTTTTATGAGGTCATAGCCTTTGATCTCTTGAAACTCCGCGGGCATTGAATCGCACCAGTAGAAGCCGTTGCGATGGATGGGGACTTCAAAGCTGTCGCCGAAAAACGATTCCACCGTCTTCCCGAACTCGTCTCCAATAGGCTCGGCATACTTCGCGCCGACATAATCGACGTAATGGGTCATGGCCCGCTTGTCGATATGGTTGACGGCGTTGCCCAAGATTGTTGACCAGAACGCCATGACGCGCCACGTCCCTTCCGGCACGTCCCACACGATCCGCCGGCCTTGAACATTCGCCGTAAGGACCAGCAGCGAATCCGGGTCAATCACGCCGTCCGTCACGCGCCCTGCCACAACCGCG
>JAPLKX010000686.1 GCA_026387845.1 Candidatus Hydrogenedentota bacterium
ATAATTACAACGGCAAGGCGTTTTCATGAACGAATCTTCCCCAAGCGGATGTTGTTGTCAGCGTGAAGTGGCGCCGTCGGGCGGCACGCGGCGGTGTTTCTTCGTCCAGGCAGGCGCGCTGTTTTTCGGCGGCGTGGCGGCATTGGTGCCGGCGGCGGTCGGAGTGATCGCCTTCTTGAACCCCTTGCGTCAGAAGGGGCAGGCCGGCGGTTTCATCAAGGCGGGACCGTTGGCGGCAGTGCCGGAGGACGGCACGCCGCGCAGGTTCGCCTTAATCGCCGATCGCATCGACGCCTGGAACCGCTTCGCCAACGAGCCGATCGGCGCCGTTTATCTGCGGCGGCTTCCTGCCGGCCAGTTGCAAGCGCTGCAAGCGATTTGTCCTCACGCCGGCTGCTCGATCAACTATGAAGGCGCCGCGCAAGGCGGAAAGTTCTTCTGCCCCTGCCACGGCGCCAGTTTTGATCTTGCCGGCCAGCGCACCGATTCCACTTCGCCCAGCCCCCGCGACATGGACGCGCTGGAAGTCGAGATCCGCAACGGGGGCGAGGTCTGGGTCAAGTTTCAGAATTTTCGCACCGGCACGTCGAAGAAAGTTGCCCAAGCATGAAAGCCCTTCTGCAATGGTTTGATGACCGCACCGGTCTGGGCCCCGCCGTAAAGCAATGCTGGGATCGCCCGATGCCGGGCAAAGCCTGCTGCTGCAAGGTGTGGCCAAGTGCCATCCTGTTTGCGTTCTGCACGCAAGCGATCACCGGTTTTTTCCTCTGGGTGTATTACAGCCCCAGCCGGCAAACAGCGTGGGAGAGCGTGTACTACCTGCAACACCAGGTCGCCGGGGGGTGGCTGTTGCGGGCGATCCATCACTATTCGGCCCACGTGCTGCTGGCCCTGCTGATCTGCTATCTCTTGCAGATGATCGTCACCGGCGCGTACCGCGCTCCGCGGGAGCTTGTTTTCTGGGCCGCGCTGGGCATGGCGATGTGCGCCCTGGCAGCCATGCTGACCGGCGACTTGCTCTGCTGGGATCGCAACGGTTACGCCAGCACGCTGGTGCGGACCGGATTCCTGACGCTCCTGCCGGGCATCGGCGATAGTTTGTTCCCATTGGCCATCGGCGGGCCGCCGCCCGACCTGGGCCATCTCGCCATCACCCGATTTTTCGCCCTGCACGCCGGGCTGTTTTCGGCCGCTTTCCTGCTGCTTTCGGTGCTGCACGGCATATTGCTGCGGCGCGCCGGTGCAAAACAGTGCGCAACGGCGCAGGTCGTCACTCGCTTATGGCCCGAGCAGGCATTTCTCAACTCGGCCGCCTGCCTGCTGGTCTTGGCGGTGGTGCTGGTGCTGGCGTGTCAACATAGTGTGACTGGCGATCACGCGGGTGCGGCGCTGGGTTCGCCGGCCAGTTCAGATCCGGCCGACCGCTACGAGGCGGCACGGCCTGAGTGGTTCCTGCTGGGCGTGTACGAGTTCTCGCACCTGTTTCCCGGCGAGTGGGCGGTAGTGCCGATTTTCGTTGTGCCCGGGCTGCTGTTCGGTCTGCTGCTGGCGATGCCGTTTATCGCCCAGTGGCGGGTCGGGCAGATTTTCAACGTGGCGATCGTTCTGGTGCTACTGATTGCCGTCGTTCTCCTCTCGTATCATTCGATGGCCAAAGACGCTGCCGATCCGAAGTATCGAGCGGCGGTGGCCGGCGAAAAAAGGCAAGCCGAGCGGGTGGG
>JAPLKX010000324.1 GCA_026387845.1 Candidatus Hydrogenedentota bacterium
CGTCTGCAGCCTGCCAGACGGGAAATGCCATGCCGGCCACGGTATCGTAAGCGTTGCGCGGGATTGCGATTTCCTCGTCAAGTATGGGCCGGATTTCCCATTTCCCGACCTCGCCGGCCATCTCGCCACCCAAGCCGCCGCCCTCGTCCCATCATTGAAATAGGTCCGATCCGCCCGATCCGTCCGATCGGTCCCATGTTCGTTCACCACCGCTTCTCTCTGCGCCCTGCCCTCACCGCGGTCTCATAGACCGCCTGGCAGTGGTCGAGCGGCGTCCGCGGTGGGAGGTTGTTCCCCTCCTGCAAGACAAACCGCCCGCCTTCGAGTACGCCCGAACCCAGAATCCGTTCCGCTTCCGCAACCAGGTCCTCCCGGCTCTCCCCCACAAACAGTTGCACGCGCGGCCCGCCGTATATGGTCGATTCCGGTCCGACTTGCCGGCGCAGTTCCGCAAAATCGAGCGGAAACCCCGTGTCGTAAACCGTTACGCCCAACTCCCGCCTCACTACCGGCAGCAGCCGCTGGACGTGGCCGCACAGGTGTATGCCGCGCGCCTCCGGCGTGGCGAACTCGTCGTAGAGCCGCTTGTGCAACGGCAAGACGAACTCCCGGTACTGCTCGACCGACAGCAGTTCGATAGCGTCGTCCGCCGTCCCAAAACTGTCCTGCGGCACGGGGACGTCGAGCCGGTCCCGCCACGATCGCATCCGTTCCGAGGTTGCTTCATACACGTACTCGAGCAACTCGCGCGCGTACTCCGGGTCTTCAAGCAAATCGCGGCACAGTTGCGTCGCCCCGCGCAACGACGCCGCAACCGTGAAAATCCCGTCCGTCCCCGCAAACGCCGACGTCTTGACCGGTTCTATCGGCATCCCGAGAAACTTCCAGCCTTGTAACCGTTTTTTGTCCCACGTGTTGATGAAATGGAACCACCGATCCGTCCAGATGCCTGCGAACGCGTCGGGGATGCCCGCGTCAAACAGCATCCGCTTGTTCTTGTCGTTGAGGATGGGCGTCGTGTCCGGCACTTGCCCGTCCCGGTAGTGGACGGGGCAGCCGAACCACGCCGCCTCGTAAAAGTTCTGGAAGTCTACATGGACCGGCCACTGCGCCGGCAGGCCCTTCTCATGGTCGCCCGGCAACAGAAACCGGCACCAATACTGCCATTCCAGGATCACCTGCGCCATCACCTCCGGATCGTGCACGTACTCCTCGTACGACATCCCGTACTTGTTGTACGACTGATCCAGCATCAGCATCCGCGGGTTTGTGTTGAACCGCACCGGCACCCGCTCGTGACGACCCTCCCGGAACGCCGCCCACAACCCCGACGCGCACCGGTTATGCTCGCGAAAATCCGGTTGCAACAAGTTCGGCAGGTTGAACAGCGTGATCCCCGCATCCGTGGCCAAATCTCTCCCTCCTTAGAAATGCGCCTTTGTGAGCAGCGTCTACTTCAGTTCGTCTAGCGCCTTGCGCGCCTCATCAAGGTTTGGGTCGAGTTCCAGCGCTTTCTGCAGATGTTTTTTGGCGTCGTCGCGCCGGCCAAGCCGCGCCAGGTTTTTCCCGTGTTCGAGCCGCGCCTCCGCGGAGTTCTCGTTCCGCCGGACCGCCATGTAGAACTGCTTCTCCGCTTCCTCGTACTTCCCTTGCGACACCAGCAGACGGCCCAGGGCCAGCGGCGCGTCCGCGCTGCTGTTGTCAATCTGCGATGCCCGTTTATACTCCGCAGCCGCCTCCTCCGTCTTGCCCATCTGTTCCAACGCCAACCCCAGGTAATAGTGCGCCTGCACGCTCTGCCGGTCCAGATCGATTGCCTGCCGGAAGGATTCCGCCGCCTGTTCCGTCTCACCCCGCGCCAGTTTCACCCGGCCAAGTCCAACCCGGGCAGCCGCATGTTTTGCATCAATTCGCAGCGCCTCTTCGAACTCGGCTTCAGCCTCATCGAGCCGCCACGCGCCCACGTAAACTGTCCCGAGCCGGGCATGCGTTTCCGCCACGGCCGGCGCCGACGCCAACGCCTCCTTAAACGCCGCTATCGCATCGTCCCGCCGGCCCTGCAGCGAGTACACAAGCCCCAGATCCGACAACACTTCCGCAGAACCCGGCTGGGCCGCCGCTGCCGCCTTCAACGTCTCGACCGCCTCCGGCATTTTGCCCTGGTGCGCCAGCACCAAACCAACCTTGCGCCTGGCCTCCGTATCGTTGGGACTGCCCGATAATGCCGACCGGTAATACGCTTCCGCTTGCGCCCAAAGGGCTTTCGCAGCGTAGACGTCGCCCATCGCCACCATCGCCCCGGGAAGGTTGCCGTCCATTCGCAACGCCTGGCTCAACGCGCCTTCCGCATCAGCCAACTCGCCCGCGCGCAGCAGTTCCCGACCGAGCGCCAGGTTCGCCGGCCCGCTGAACGGGTTCGCCTTGACCGCCGCCCGGAAACACTCGATCGCCTTATCGTGATCGCCCGACGCCGCGTGGCCCTCGCCCTCGTGCAGCAGGTCCTCGGCTCTGGCCGCCCTTTGCGCTTCCTGCTGGCCGGCTCCCGGCTCTGCCGGCAAGGCCGGCGCGGGAGGCGGCTGGTCCTGCACCGCCGCCGGCGGCTTATGACACGACACCGCAACCAGGGCCACAAACCAAATCAAGTTAATGTACTTCATACGTTTACATTAGCCCAAACGGGTCCCGGACATCCAGCAAGAGACTGGTAAGATTTGCGGAACGAGGGTGATTTGGTTGACAAAACCGCCCGATACCCCACTATTAATGAGTAAATTGCCTCCAGGTCTTCCCTCACCCTCCGTCTATCTTTTTTTTCTTTCCTCCGGACTCCAGACTCCGGACTCCAGACT
>JAPLKX010000187.1 GCA_026387845.1 Candidatus Hydrogenedentota bacterium
TGGGCGGCGCTACCTCGACCAACCTGGGCGTCAGTGCCATTCGCGTGGCGAGCATGTCGCTCGCGGTGGCGGCCATTAGCACCATCGACATGGCGCTCCGGAGCGTCACGACGCTGCGCAGCACGCTGGGCGCGTATCAGAACCGGCTCGAGTTCACCATCAACACCCTGGCGATACAGGAGGAGAATTCTGCCGCCGCCGAAAGCGCAATCCGCGATGCCAACATCGCCGTGGAAACCATCTCATTCACGCGGAACCAGATCCTGGTGAGCGCCGGCACTTCCGTGCTCGCACAAGCCAACCTGGTCCCGCAAACCGCGCTGGCTCTGCTGCGATAAGCTCGCGGCGAGATGAGGGAGAACCAAGATGGGAATCCGCAGCGTGACCGGCCCCGTGCTCAAAGCACTGGGCGCGCCCGCTGCACGTACCCCGGCTCCCCGACCGCTTGCCGCCGACGCGGCCCCCCCGGGGGCCTCTTCGGCACCAGGGATCGCGCCAACGGCGCGAGCGAGTCCCGAGCTTAACACCAAGGTGCAGCGGACGAACAACACCATCGAGATCGTCCTGAATGAACGGACCGGAACACGGTTGCGCATCGACAAGGCCACAAAACGGATTGTCGCGCAGATCGTCGGACGGGACAACAACATCATCAAGCAGATTCCTCCCGAGGAAGCGCTTGAGATTGCAGCCCGGCTTAGAGAATTCCGCGGCGAATTTTTCGACGAGTCGGTCTAGACCGGGCACGAATCAAATCGGCCCCGGCAACATATTTGCCGGGGCTTGTCATTTGCAGTCCAGTCATGCCGATGAATAAACGGGTAGGGTCGGCATAATTATTATTAATCGAAACGGCGGCATCTCCGGTGAGGCAGGGGTCGGGTCAGGCAGGCGTGGCCGCGGGGGTCGCCACGGTTGCGCTATCCGCTGTATTCCTTTATAGTTGTGCATTGGCGAAACGACCGATAAACCATTGACACAGAGGGTTTTCCCCATGAACGTGAAGCTCGTTGCAGCAAGGACGGCGATACTTGTTCTGGCGTTTGGAATGTTTGTGTGCGCCTGGGCCGAAAAACCGTTTCTGGACCTCGTCGGCAACGTCCCGGTCGGTGAGGTGACCCAGACGGCCCCGGTCACGGTCCCCTACATCACCTGGGGCGGCGACGTCGCCACGTTCTACGCCAACGGTGGCCTGGCGACTGCGCCCGGCTCTATTTTCAAGGCCCAGGGCCTCAACCTGAAGCTCACCGCGGGCGACGATTTCGTCCAGCAGGTCCGTGATTACCTCGCCGGGAAGACGCCGTTCCTGCGCGGGACGTTCCACATGATCGGGCTGGCGTCCGACGTCATCGGCGCCGACCCCAGGACAAAAGGTGTCTGCATCCTGCAAATGACATGGTCGGCGGGCGACCACATGGTGGTGCGGCCGGATATCAAGACGGTGCGGGATCTCAAGGGCAAGGCGGTGGCGCTGCAGCAGGGCGGGCCGCATGTCGGCATGCTTGATGACGTCCTGAAAACCGGCCAACTGACTTGGGACGACATCCAGGTCGTCTGGACGCGCGACCTCAACGGCACGCCTGACTCGCCACCCGAAGTGTTCCGCGCCCGAACCGACGTCGCCGCCTGTTTCGCCATTACGCCCGACATGATGGGCCTCACCGGCGGCCTGCAAAACACCGGAACCGGCGCAGAAGGGACCGTCAAAGGCGCCCGTGTCCTGGTATCGACGGCGGAGATGTCGCGCTCGATAGCGGACGTGTACGTGTGCCGCAAAGACTTCTACGACCGCAATAAAGACCTCATCGTCAAGTTTGTGGCGGGGTATCTCAAGGCGTGTGAAGAACTGGTTGACCTGAAAAAGCAGTACGAGTCAAAAGGCTCGCCGCGCTATGTCGATGTACTGCGCCTGACACAGAGCATCTACGGCGAAAAAGTCATCCCCACGCCCGAGGTCGATGCCCATGGTCTGATCAGCGACTGCACGTTCGTCGGCTACCCCGGAAACGTCGCCTTCTTCACCCAGAAAGACAACCTGAGCGGGTTTGACGCGTTCCAGAAATCGGCCCTCGACCTCGCCGTTGGCCGCGGGTACGCCAAAAATCGAGCCGGCCTCCTGCCTTCGGGCCTGGATTACTCGGCCCCCGCGTTTACGTCCTACCTCACCAAAATCGAGGGCGCGCGTGGCGAGCGGTTTGAGGCCGAGGCCGTCGCAAAAGAAATCGAAGAACTCAGTGCCGGCGGCGCGCTCGATGATAGAACCATCGTCGCTTTCACGATCAATTTCGACGCCAACCAGACCTCGTTCAGCGCCGACCGGTACGGGAGCGAGTATCAGCGCATCGTCGAGCTTACCAACAAGTACGGCAATGCCGTCATCGCCATACGCGGCCACGCCGACCCCACAAAAACGCTCTACGAACTCGTCAAGGCCGGGATGGTGAAAGGCGTACTCAAACGCAGCGGGGCGGCGGGCGCCTATGCGTATTCGCTCAACGGCAAGCCGTTCGACCTGTCACGGACCGGCGACGTCGTCAAAATGGTCGAAACCGGCTCGTTCGACGGGGTCGCCGAACACAACGCCCGGGAAACCATGCAGGCCGCGCTCAACCTGTCGCTCAAACGGGCCGAGGCCGTCCGCGATTCCGTGATCGAATATGCCAAGGCCAAGGGCGTCCAGTTCGATAAGAGCCAGATTCAGCCGGTGGGCGTTGGAATTCGCGAACCATTCATCGCCAAACCCTCGAACATGGAAGAGGCCGCAACCAACATGCGCGTCGAATTCCGGCTGCTCCGGATTCAGGCCGAAGCCGCCACCAAATCCGACTTTGACTTTTAAGGAGGCCGGAAATGAGGCTTCACGACCTGGTTTGGATATTGGCGCCGCTGATCCTGGCGGCCCCCATCATCGCCGCGGCTCAAGATTACGCCGACTGCGTTGTCATCATCCTCGACGCATCCGGCTCGATGGACGCCAAAATGCCCGACGGCACCAAGAAACTCGACGCAGCGAAGTCAGCGCTGCAAAGCGTCCTGCTGCGCATCCCTGAAACCACCCACATCGGCCTGCTGGTGTTCAGCGGCACCAATGTGCCTGACGCATGGGTCTATCCACTGGGCCCGCGCGACAACGAGGCCCTCGCCAAGGCCATCCAGATGCCCCATCCCGGCGGGAACACGCCCCTGGGCCGGTTCATCAAAACCGGCGCCGACAGGCTTCTTGAGGAGAGAACCAAACAGTACGGCTACGGATCCTACCGGCTGCTGGTCGTGACGGATGGCGAGGCAACCGACGGAACGCTCACCCAACAATACACGCCCGACATCATCGCCCGCGGGATCACCATGGACGTGATCGGCGTGAACATGAAACAGGATCATACCCTGGCCACCAAGGTCCATTCGTACAGACGGGCCGACGACCCCGCCTCCCTCCAAAAGGCCCTGTCCGAAATCCTCGCCGAGGTCAACACAGCCGGCGATGATGCCGCGGCCACCGAAGCGTTTGACCTGCTGGCCCCGCTGCCTCCTGATTGTCGGCGCCGTGATTTTCGTGGTTCTTTTGCGGGTATTAAGAAACCGCGGAGGTCGATAGCCGGCTGTTTTTGATAGGATGAGCGTTATGGAGTGCGCAAGCTTGCTTGCGCTTTCGGGTTAACAGGAAAGCGAATGGCGGGATGAATACAGAACGACGGGCAGGCAGGATAATTGCCGTGGTGATCGTGTGGTGTGTGATCATCGCCGGGCTCGGCGCATCTTATCGCTACGTGATTCAGCCGTTTTTCCAGAGCCGCCAGCCGGGAGTGTCCGACCCCCGATACGACCGCGTCGTCAACATCGCGCTCGACTCGTTTTCCGGCTACTGCATCCTCCGGTCGCCCGCCGTTCAGGATCAGCTCAAGGCCAAACGCATTAAGCTCAACTTCGTGGACGACAAGGCCGACTACACCGCCCGGATGGAGGCGCTCAAGCAGGGCGACGTCCAGATGGCCGTATTCACCGTGGATTCGTTCGTCCTGACCGGCGCCCGGCTCGGTCAGTTTCCCGGGTCGATTGTGCTTGTGATCGATGAAACCCGGGGCGCCGATGCCGTCGTCGCGTACAAGGAAGGCGTGGGCAGCATCCGCGCCCTCGACAGCGCCGATGCCCGCTTCGTGCTCACCCCCAACTCGCCCAGCGAATTCCTCGCCCGGACCGTCGTCGCCCAGTTCAGCCTGCCCAGCCTCCCCCAGAACTGGCTAGTCGAAGCCAACGGCGCCGGCGACGTCTTTAAACAGTTTCGCGCCGCCCGAAAAGATGAGAAGCGCGCCTATGTCCTTTGGGAGCCGTACGTCTCGAAGGCCCTCGAGGAACCCGGCGCCCATATCCTCATCGACAGCAGCAAGCTCAAAGGCTACATTGTCGACGTGCTCGTGGCGGAACGCGGTTTCCTGAGCGAGCAGCCCGACGTTGTGGCCCAGATTGTTGAAGCCTATCTGCGGGCGGCCTACTCGTATACGGCCGACCCCCAGCGTCTGCTCAGTCTGCTGGCAGACGACGCCCAGGCCTACGGCGAAAGCGCGCTCAAGCAGGAGGAGTGCGGCAAAATAGTGGCCGGCGTCGAGTGGAAAAATACCCTTGAAAACTACGCCCATTTCGGGTTGGTCGCCCAGGCCGAAGCCGGCGGGCTGCTCCACATCGAAGACATCGTCAGCAACGTCACGGACGTACTCGTCAAAACCGGCGCTCTCGAAAAAGACCCGCTCCCAGGCAAAATCAACACCGTATATTATGACCGGTTCCTCCGCGATCTGAAGGCCCAGAACTTCCATCCCGGAGCCAAACTCAGCATCATTAAAGGCATGGAAGCCGAAACCAAAGGCCTCGGCCGGCTCGCCCCGCAGGCCGAACTGCCCGTCTTGACCGACGCGCAATGGGACGCGCTCGCCCCCGTCGGCGAGTTGCGGATGGCGCCCGTCCTGTTTGGGCGCGGCACCGCCGACCTCACCGTGCAAAGCCAGCGCGAACTCGAAGCGCTGGTTAAACGCCTGCAAGCCTTCCCCCAGTACTATGTGGTTGTGACGGGCAACGTGAGGGCCGAGGGCGATGTTGAAGCCAACCGCCAGCTCGCTCGAACCAGGTCGGAATCTGTGGCGCAGGCCCTGGTGCGGCTCGGCCTGCATCCAAACCGAATCCGATCTGTTGCCGCCGAACCGTCCGAACAAACCGCCTCCGCCCAATCCGTCTCGTTTGTCGTCGGCCAGGCGCCATATTAACCAAGGACACATATTCATAAAAAACGGGCGCCGTATGGAGTGCGGCAGCTTGCTGCCGCTTTTTTGCAGGACAAGGCTTCCCCTGCAAACAAGGCCGTGCTTGTCGGAAAAGGCTTGCCACCGAAAAAAGCGGCAGCAAGCTGCCGCACTCCATACGGCGCCCGTGGATGCAGCGTCGCAGCCGCTTGTTTTGCCATGCGGCGCCAGGGTAGGTGGCGTTAACGCAACGAGGATGCCGTGTCCGCGAAGAATTACAACGTGTGAGTGTCTGATTTCCAGATCGATAGGCATTTGGTTTACCCTACTGGCATGAACACCGAGCCGGATTCCAATAAAATCAGGCGGAAGATTCTGCTGCGCGCACTCTCAGCCCCGGCGACCCTGGCGCCGTTTGTGGGGGGCGTGACCGCGATGGTGGCGGCGTGGGCCATGGGCCTGCGCCCCGAAGTAGGCGTGCTGGCCGGGCTGGCCGGCGTGCTCGGGTCGGCCGGCGCGTTCTTGACAAAGATTTTTATCGGGGGCGAGACCCTCGCGCAGGAAGCCCTCGAGGAGGCCGTCCAGGAAGAGAACGTGGAATCCGAACGGGCCCTGGACGAACTCGACGCCAGGCTCTGCGAAGATAAAGACCCGCGAACCGAGGCCCAGTTGCGCGATTTGCGAAATTTGATGCGGGCGTTTGACGAACTTGCCGCGGCCAATTCGGCCGGGTTGAGCGCCGTCTCGACGGTCGAGATCGAGTCCGGGGTGGAAGCCCTGTTTGACCAGTGCGTCCAGTCGCTCGAGCGGTCGCTCAAGCTGTATCATACGGCGGCGCGGCTCAAGACGCCCGCGGCCCGCGCGCCCATACTCAAACAGCGGGACGCGATTATCGAGGAAGTCGCCAGGAGCCTGAGCCAATTGGGCCAGGTGCTGGTGGCCATTCAAAACCTCGGCTCGGGGGAAGGGGCCGTATCGGAGTTGTCGAAGGTAGGAGAGGAACTGGATCAGCGGCTGGCCGTCGCCAGGCAGGTCGAGCGGCGGTTTAAAGCTTTTGAGAGCCAATTGGAATCCCGCGGGCGCAACTAGGCCCCCGGCAACGCAAAAAGGAGGCGCGCATTATGTTCAGGGCGTTGGGAAGATGGATCAAGGCTGTGGGCTACCTGCTCACGGGGCAAATTGACGCCGCTCGAAGGACGCTCGACTTGAACCCGCACGTCATGCGGGCCAAATACGACGAGATCCTCCGCGAGAAGACGTCCCGCATTCACCAGTACAAACAGGCCGTCGCCGGGCTCATTGCCCAGCAGGAAAACAAAATGCAGAAGGTCAAGATGCTTACCGACGAGGTCGGCCGGCTCGAGAACCTCCGGGCGGGCGCGCTCGCCAAGGCCAAGCAGAAGACCGCGGAACTCCAGAAGGCCGGCAAAACCACCGAGCAAATCCAGCACGACGAAGATTACCTCCGGTGCCAGGCCGCTTACAAGGATTTCTCGTCCACCC
>JAPLKX010000251.1 GCA_026387845.1 Candidatus Hydrogenedentota bacterium
GCTCGATGTTCTACCCCGGAGCGGCCGCAGGCGAGTTCGAGACGGCCCTGCGGCTGTTTTCCGAGACGGGGAGGCACAGCCCGATAGCCGAGTACAACGACCAGTATTTCGAGCTTCGCTGCAACCTCGAACTGTCGAAAGTCTACTTGCGAATGTACGTTGACTACGCGGATCGGGGCGCGCCGAGGTCCGTCCTGCAACAGCCGATGCGTAGTCTGAAACGGGCCGCGGAAGCCGCAGAAAAAATAGCCCCGGATTCTCAGGACGTCCGGGACCTGAAATCCGTGATCGAGTCGCTGTAAAACCGTGGTCAAGCGGGAGGGGCGCCGTGACGGATAGGCTCGCGCAGTACGTCAAAACCGCCTTCGGCGCAATCCAGGCGGAGGCCCACCGGATCGGATTCCGCTGGCGGGTGACGCTGGTTGTGGCGACGGTCGTGGTGCTGTTGTTGCTGCCGTCGTACCATAAAGGGGCATGGTTTCTTGATGGGCTGCGTTGGATCGGCGGCGAACCGTTTGCCCGGCAGGCGAGGTCGTTCGGCATCAACTACCGCCTCCTCCTGGACGTGTTCGTGCCTCTGGTCGTTTTGGCGCTGATGGGGCAGCGGTTTCGCGATTACGGGCTCGGGTTGGGAAAAGTCAAGAAAGGGCTGGCGCTTTCCCTGCTTTTCTATGTCATCTACATCCCATGTTTCATCGTGCTGTTCTCCAACCCCGGTTTTCAACAGTACTACGACGGCGTCACCAAACATTACCAGACTTGGCAACAGTTCCTCGTTCGAGAAACCGTTATTGTCACCCTTCTATCGTTACGGACTGAATTCCTGTTCAGAGGTTTTCTGCTGTTTGGCGTAAAGCGGGAGTACGGGGCGTACGCGGGCATCCTGGTGCAGGTGATGCCATACGTGCTGGTTCACGCCGGGAAAGCCGAAATGGAAGCTCTGGGCTCGTTGGGAGTTGGGCTGGCGCTGGGCTGGCTGGCCGTCAAGACCGAGTCCATCTGGTACGGCGTCGTCCTCCACGGATCAATTGCCCTCCTGTTCAACGTCTTTATCTTCACCCTCAACAGGTGAGCGAAAAACAGCGAAAAGCGGGGACTGGCTCGCGACGCCTCCGGCAGTTTGGAGGCGTCGCGAGCCTGTCCCCGCTTTTCGCGGCTCCCAAACTATTGGGAATCGAGTCAGTCCCACTTTTCCCTTAGATTAGTTTTCTGTAGATTCGCCGGCGTCGGGTCTGGGCGTGCTCGACGAGCTTCCACTCCGCTCTAACCTGCTCGTTGGATTCGAGTTCCGGGTTGGATTCGGCTTCCTCGAACCCCCACTTGGCGAGGGTGTTGTACATCTCGACGCCCATGATGAGATCGACACCGCGCCCTCGATATTCCTTGCGCACGCCCGCCAGAATGAAATCGACCAGTTTGGGCTTGCGCATTGCCAGCAGCAGGTGGACCAGCCCGAACGGGAAAAGATGCCCATGAGCCCTCTGCAGCGCCTTGGAGAGGTTGGGCATCCCGGCAAGCACGCCAATGATCTTGTTTTCGGCGTTGATAACCAGTTTCACGAGGTCCGGGACCATAACCGGGAAGTATTTCTTTACGTAATACGCGCGCTGGTTCGCCGTCAGGGGGACCACCCCGTAAAGGTCCGTATACGTTTCTTCAAGAAGATCGAGTATTTCATTGCCGCGGCTGAGCAACTCTTTGCGTGTTCGGAATCGGACGATCGAGTAGCGTTTCCGCAGGCGGATACGCTCGGCCATCTCGATCAGGCGCGGTGAAAACGGGTTCTTGCAAAGGTTGTGTATGTGGTACTCCACCGCATCCACTTCCTTGACGAACCCGTAACGTTCGACGTAGTCGACGTAGTAGGGGTGGTTGTAATACGAGGAGAAGGTGGGGATGGTATCGTAGCCTTCGACGAGCATGCCCCATTTGTCAAAGTCGTTGAACCCTTGGGGACCGGTGATAGTCTCCATCCCGCGGGTTCGGCCCCAGTTCTCGGCCGTTCGCAGGAGCGCCTCCGCCACCTCGTAATCCTCGACCATGTCAAACCACCCGAACCGGATGTTCTTGGCATTGAACTTCTGGTTTGCGATGTGGCTGATAATCGCGGCAATCCGGCCGACGATTTTGCCGCCCCGGCGCGCCAGGAACAGTTTGGCCTCGGCGTTTTCAAACACGGGGTTCTTGGCGGAAAACACGGCGATTTCTTCATGGATCAAGGGGGGTACATAGTAGGCTGAACCCGCGTAGAGCGTCATCGGGAACACCATGAATTGCTTCATCTCTCTTTTGGATTGTACTTCGGTGATGTCTACGGCCATCTCTCTCCAGGTTCGCGGAAATGTCCGGTTCGGCAAATAGACAAGAATATCCCTTATCTAAACTACCGTCATGCATGGAAAAAGTTACAGATAGGGGTAGGGAGAACCGGTTGAGCCGGTCCCCCCTCCCTCCGAACCGGACGTGCGGTTCTCCCGCATCCGGCTCTCCAGTTGATGGTTACCCCATAGGGGACTGTGCGGCCTGTGCGTGGGCGGTTGTAAGGAAGAA
>JAPLKX010000479.1 GCA_026387845.1 Candidatus Hydrogenedentota bacterium
CAGATCGGCGGGAACTACGAGGCCTCGCCGATCTGCGCCGAAGGCAGGATCTATTTCTTCAGCGCACAAGGCAAGACCACCGTGCTGAAATCCGGGCCCGACTACGACGTTCTCGCCACCAATCGGCTCGACGACGGATTCATGGCCTCCCCCGCCGTTTCCGGGAACAGCCTTTTCCTCCGCACCAAAACCCACCTCTACCGCATCCAGTCCGCTCAGTAGTCACCTCCACAATCTCGTATCCTGCGGAAATTACACTGGCCTGTGCCGGCGTTTTCACGTATATGCTGGGGAAGTGGATCGAGAGGACGAGGATTTCGGGAAGTCAACCGTACGGGAGGGCACTGCAATGAAAGTTCCACGTGTTTCGGTGAGAAATACCCCCGCTTGCCTGATGCTGGCCATGGCAGCATTTCTTCTGGCCGGCTGCCCGGACGACTCTAGTGGCAAGATCGTTCCGGGAGACGACATCGGGCTGTCGCCACTCGAGCAGTTGGGCAAGCACCTGTTTTTTGACTCGCAGTTGTCGACGCCCCCTGGGCAAGCCTGCTCGGCTTGCCATTCGCCTGAGGTCGGATGGACTGGGCCCGCCGCTGAAATAAACGCGGCCGGAAGCGTCTATCCCGGGGCGGTGCATGTACGTTTTGGAAACAGGAAACCTCCTGCTTCTGCGTACGCGGGAGAGAGCCCGGTCCTCTACTACGACGAGGAACTGGCAACATGGGTCGGCGGAATGTTCTGGGACGGCCGCGCCACCGGTCTTACCCTCGGCGATCCGCTTGCGGAACAGGCTCTCGGCCCGTTCCTCAATCCGCTGGAACAAAACATGCCTATGGCCAGGCTGGTCATCAAGCGGATTGCAGGGAGTTCTTACGCGAGCCTTTTTGAGGAGGTCTGGGGCCCTGGTTCCCTTGATTTTGTGAAAGACGTAGCGGCGTCCTATGAACGTGTTGGAAGATCGATTTCGGCTTATGAGCACTCGGCCGAGGTAAATCCGTTCACGTCAAAGTACGACTACTACCTGAAGGGCGAGGCAAGCTTGACTACCCAGGAAGCCTGGGGTATGGAGGTGTTCGAAGGCAAAGGCAACTGCTCGGCCTGCCATCCAAATCAGCTACGCGAGGGTGGGCTGCCCCCGCTGTTCACCGACTTTGCCTATGACAACCTTGGCGTGCCGAAGAACCCCCAAAACCCGTTCTACCAGATGCCCCGACACTGGAACCCGGCCAGGGCGCAATGGGTGGATCCGGGTTTGGGCGGGTTCTTGAAGAATGCCGGATATGCGCCGGAAGTCTACGAGCCCGAGTGGGGAAAAATGAAAGTGCCGACCTTGCGAAATGCAGATCGCAGGCCGTCGAGCACCTTCGTAAAAGCCTATGGGCACAATGGGTTTTTCAAATCCCTCAAGGAGATTGTTGCTTTCTATAACACGCGCGATGTCGCGTCCTGGCCTGAGCCCGAAGTTCCGCAAAATGTCAATGAACAAGAAGTCGGCAATCTCGGCCTCTCCGAAGAAGAGGAAGACGCCGTCGTAGCTTTTATGCAAACGCTCAGCGACGGCTGGGTCCCGGCTCCTTAACTTTTGCAGATACGTACCTCCGCAGCGGCGCATCTAAAGGCGCCGCTGTTTTTCTTGAATATTCCGGCGGCGTGTCTTGTTGTTCAGATGATGCCTCGGCAGGGGCTGGCTCGTTTGGCCGGGGCATAGCACGTGCAGGAGATTCCATCGCGTCCCCGCCCTCTTCGGGTTCCCGGGGCGCGACAAATTTTCGTGACAGGGGAACGTGAGGCTCTCACCTGAGCAAGGAGGCTCGTCATGAACCATTGGATGCGCCGTCTAATTCTTTGCATACTGTCTATCGCGCTCGCCGCGTTCTTCATTGTGCTGTCCGGATGTCCGCGGGCTAACCGCGTCACCGTGCCCAAGCTGGTTGGCATGACGGAACCCCAAGCCATTACCGCGCTGGCACTGGTGGACCTGGAACTCGGCATAGCCAGCAACGTCTACAGCACCACGGTCGCCGCCGGCCTCGTAGTCAGCCAGACTCCCGCGCCCGGCGACCGCGTGACCGCGGGAACCCAGATCGATATTGTCATCTCGCTTGGTCCATCGCCCGCGGAAGGTGAAGGCGAAAGCGAGGGTGAAGGCGAAGGCGAAGGCGAAACGCTCACAGTCTTGGTGCAAGGCGACGTTCCCCTCGATTTCGTCCAGATACCCGCCGGAAGTTTCACCATGGGAAGCCCGAGTTCCGAGCTCGGCAGAATGGCCGACGAGGGCCCGCAGCATCTTGTAACCATCGCCGACCCGTTCTGGCTCACGCAGACCGAAGTGACCAAGCAGCAATGGCAGGCCCTGATGGGAACGACGCCGTGGGAGGGGCAGGCAAACGTTCTTACCCACGCTGACAGCCCCGCCGTCTATGTCAGTTGGAACGACGCACACAGCTTCATCGCCGCGCTCAACTCCCTCACCGGCCAAACATACCGGCTGCCGTCCGAGGCCCAGTGGGAGTACGCGGCGCGGGCGGGCTCGATGACGCGCTTCTACTGGGGAAAGGACCCGACGTTTGCCGCGATCACCAGTTACGCATGGTGGGATGGCAACGCCGACGCAATCGACCAGGACCACGCCCACGTCACCGGGCTGAAGCTGCCCAATAACAGGGACCTCTATGACGTGGCCGGAAACGTGTGGGAGTGGTGCCAGGACTGGTACCACATCGCTTACCACGACGCCCCCAACGACGGATCCCCGTGGGAAGTCCCCGCAGGCACAATGCGCATCCGGCGCGGAGGCAGTTGGACCAGCCCCGGCGAACTCTGCCGTTCCGCCTATCGCAGCCTGGCCGACCCCACAACCGCCAATGACGTCATCGGGTTCAGAGTAGCCAAATAGCAATAGCAAAAAACGGGGACTGGCTCGCGACGCTTTCGGAAGCGCTTTTTCGGCAGTCTGAAAAAAGCTCCCCTGTCCCCGCTTTTCGTCAACAACCTCAAGCAAAAAACGGGGACTGGCTCGCCTTTTTCGGCAGTTTGAAAAAAGCGTGCCTGTCCCCGCTTTTTGCGGCTCGGCAGTTTGGAAAAAGCGTGTCTGTCCCCGCTTTTTGCGGCTCGCACCCTTTCTGCCACTTTTTCACCAGCTCCCCTGTCCCCGCTTTTCGCGCCCGCTTGTCGCGGCCCTGCTGACGTAGAGGCTATTTCCTCGGCATGGCAAGGCTGTTCAAAAGCTTCCAGCGCAGGTCGGCTTCCTTCAGCGTGACCGGCGCCGTCAGCGCGACCGTCCCAAGAAGTTTTCCGGCCAGTTGCACGTTGAGCCGGCCCACGGGCGCGCCCGCCGCCAGGGGCGCCTGAATGAGCGCCGGATACTGTGGCGCGACTTCCAGCTTGTCGGCGTCGTCCTGCTTGACGACCACCCACAGGTCGTCCGCCGCCGTCAGGCTGATCGCGGGTGTCTCGCAATTGGCCACGGGCACCGGGTCGCCCACCGGCGCGCCCTTCGCCACCACACGCTTCTTGGTTACTTGACCAAACGCCGCTTCGAGGGCCTTCTGCGACTCGGCGAACCGGTTGCTGTTCGAGGTCGTGCCCATCACGACCGAGATCAGGCGGATCCCGTCGCGAACCGCCGTCGCGGTCAGGCAGAACCCCGCGCTGTTGATGAAGCCCGTCTTCAGACCATCGCACTCCGCCATGGTTTCAAGCAGCCGGTTCGTGTTTTTCCGGACGGGGTCAGCCGGCCGGAACTGGAGTTCTTTCTGGCTGGTCCAGCCGAGAATGGCCGGGTCGAGCACGCAGAACTGGGCAAGCCGCGCCATGTCGCGGGCCGTGGATGCGTCGAACTCGCCGCCGGGCACTGGCGGCAACCCGTGAACGCTGTTGAACTTGGTGTTTTTCATGTCCAACTCGAGGGCCCGCTTGTTCGCCGTCTCCAAGTAAGTCTTTTCATCCCCCCACAGCGTCTCCGCGACCGCCATCGCCGCGTCGTTCGCCGAGCACACCGCCACCGCCTGCATCATCCGGCCCAACGGGAATTCTTCCGTTTCCTTAAGCCCGATGCCCGTCCCGCCGATCGCCGCGGCCTTGGGTGTCACCTTGATGCGGGTTTCCAGTGTCCACTTCCCGGCTTTCAGCCCCTCGCTCACAAGCAGCAACTGGATCATCTTGACCATGCTGGCGGGCGGCCGCTGTTTGTCGGCGTTTTCTTCCATAATGACCAACCCGGTCCCGGCTTCGATGCAGATCGAACTGACATCGGGCTTGGGTTTTGGGGCGGCGGCCTTGCGTGACTTCCGCACCGGCTTGGAAGCACCCATCGTGCCCGCAACCACCAGCATCACCAGGCAAACCTGTACCGCCACTCGGATTCCATTACACCAAAGCCTATTCCGGGACAACATCTTCTTCATTCCGGACGCACTTCCTCTTATCCCTTGCGGGACAGTTCTCGACCTGAAAACAGTTATACGCATTTGAAAACTTATCAACCACCCTCGGCTATATAACCACCGAAGCCAACGGCTTATTGCCGCCCCGGCATAAGAGGGGCTTACGCCGCGGGCGCCGGCGAGTTCTCTGAAGCCAAAACGACTTCCTTTACAATGGCCGTCATCTGATCTATCTCAAACGGTTTCTTAAGCGATCCCGCCGCGCCCTCCAACGCCGTAAACGTCTCGCCAATCGCCGTAAGCACATAAACCGGCGCGCGAACCCCGGGGCATTCCCGGAACTTCGACAGCACGTCCGCGCATTCTGCGCCGGTCGCATACGCATCGGCAAAAATGACATCCGGCGGGTTTTGCAGCGCAAGGTCCAGCGCCTTACTCACTTCCGTCGCCGTCGCACAAATAATATTCCTCCGGGCCAGGACGGTCTCGACCCACTCCAGAAGGTCCGGGTCGCCGTCGAGCACCAGTACACGGGGCAACGGTTTGGGCGCCTCAGCGGGCGCCGCCACGGGTATCGGCTCGTTGAAACACACGTTCCGAACGATGTTCAGCAACCCCTGGGCATTAAACGGTTTCCTCAAGACATGCATCTCGTGGGCGTATTCCGCCAACCCGTCCGCGCCCGCATCCCCCTCGCCGGCAAAGGCCACCATGGGAATATTCGCCGTCTCCAGGTTCTGATGGAGATTCATCACGGCGGTCGCCCCCGCCGCGTCAGACACAATCTCGTCGATCAGCATCAGGTCCGGGTTGGTTTCCCCGGCCAGCCGGGCGCACTCGAAGCCGTTGGGGGCCTCCACCACCTCACACCCGCACCCGCCCAGCACTGTACGCACCGCGCTGCGCAATGTTTCCCCGTCCGCCACCACCAGCACCCGCAACTTCTCCAGCCCTGCACCGCTCTCAGGCGAGTGCGACGCGTCGAACACCACCTCCGGCAGCACCACCGTAAACTTGCTGCCCTTGCCCAACTGGCTTTCCAGTTCAATCTTTCCGCCGTGCGCTTCCACAATGCTCTTGGCAATCGACAGGCCGATCCCCGCGCCTTCGAACCGCCGGCTCATCGAACCGTCCACCTGGTAAAACTTCTCGAACACCCGCGTATGGTTGACGGGATCGATGCCGATCCCCGTGTCGCTCACCGCGATACCCAGCCCGTCCGGACGCTCAATCGCCTGCACCTGGATCACCCCGCCCTCGTGGCTGAACTTCACCGCGTTGGAAAGCAATATGCCCATAACCTGCGCAATCTTGCCCCGGTCGGCCCACACCGGCGGCAAGTCGTCCGGCATGAAGATGCTGATGCTGAGGTCTTTGGTGAGCGCCTGCGGTTGTATGGACGCGACGGCTTCGCGCACGAGCCGCTCGAAATTAAACAGCGCCACCTTGAGTTGGACGCCGCGGATCTCCATCCGGCTGAACTCGATCATCTCGTTGATCAGGCTCACCAGCCGCTTCACGTTTCTCCCCATCACCATCAGCGCGTTCGCCTGAGGCACCTGGAGTTGGCCCAGGCTGCCCGACTCGAGCATCTCGACGTAGCCGTTGATCGTGCTCAGCGGCGTCTTGAGTTCGTGGCTCACGTTCGAGAGGAAGCTGTCCTTGGCCCGGCCGTACATCCGCAGTTCGTGGTTCACCGCCTCGAGTTCGGAGGCGCGCAACTCGAGTTGGTGCTGCATGTGCTTGAGCGGGCTGACATCGGTAATCACCAGCGAGTACCGCGTGTCGTCCTCGCCGCGTGCCGCAGGATGCTCGGCGAGCCGCCCCGCGTCCCCCTCGCCTTCCGCACCCTTCACCGGCGACACGGCAACCACCGCATGAATGGGCCGGCCGTCCGCGCCGCTGAATACGACTTCCGGCCGCGCGCCCGTAACCAGCCCCATCCGCTCCGTGCGCAGTTGCTCGAGAAGCTTCACCCGGCCGGACGGGTCGATGAAATCGAAGACTTCCCGGCCCCGAAGCGCCTCCGCATCGATCCGGAGCAGTTCGGAAATCCGCTTGTTGGCGAATTGAATCCGGTACCCCGAATCGATCGTCATGAACCCCTCGTTCATGTGCATCAGCAGTTCGCGCAACTGCTCTTCCGACCGCCGCAACTTCTGCGTCTGTTCCTCGACGAGGTCCTGCAGGCCTTTGGCATATTGCTCGAGCCGGAACGACATCCGGTTCTTTTCCGTGATGTCGCGGATCGTGGCCAGGGTGCCCATGTGGTGGCCGTGGCGGTCGAAGATGGGCGTCCCGCTGATCCAGAGTTGGCGGTCTTCGCCGCGCGACGTCCAGTTGACTTCGTATTCCGACGCCAAACCCTTGGCCCTTAGGTCCAAGTGAGGTCCCATGAAGGACAGTTCATTGCGCGCCACCAAATCCCGCACGTTCTCGCCGATCACGTCGTCTTCGGTGACGTCGAACATCTCGAGGAACCGCTGGTTCACCGTAACGACGGTCTCGTCCGGCAGCGACAACACGAAGCCTTCGCTGATGTGGTCGGCCAGTTGGCGGAACCGTTCGCCGATCTGGTCAATGGCCTCGCCGGTCTGCACCACGCCAATCAGCACCACAAACAGCCCCAGCATCAGGCTCCCCATCCCCAGCCACCGCGATACCGTCAGGATGGTCATCTGGTAGCGGCTGAGGTTGCCCGGCTCGACCGGGAAATCGCTGAAGTTCACCGCCGCACCCAAAAGCAGCATCAGCACCCCGGCCAGCATCACCACCTTCTCGAATCCCCTGCTGCCCGCAAGCAGGTTGCCGCCCGCAAACAGCGGCACCGCCACCGACAACAGCACCACCGTAAACCGAAGTACCGGGCTCCCCAAAGGCGCCCAACTCGCAAAAAGAAGGCCCGCCATTCCGATAAGAATCGGAATCAGATATCGCAGCATCCGCTGCCGCAGGCGCTTTTTCCGGCCAGCCGGCATGGTTTTTCCTAACTCTCTGAGTCGCCGCGCAACTTGCGGATCTCCGCTGTCGCCAGTTCGTCACACCGTTCGTTGGCGGGGTCGCCGGAATGGCCGCGAACCCAACGCCACGCCACGTCGTGCGTACCCATCAGCTCATCCAGGCGCCGCCACAGGTCGATGTTCTTGATTGCGCCGGTTTTCCGCCGCCAATTCAGCCGCTTCCACACCGGCAACCACATCGTGACGCCCTTCTGCAGGTACTCCGAGTCCGTGTGAAGCAGGACTTTGGACGCCCGTTTCAGCGTTTCGAGCGCCTTGATGGCTGCCGTCAACTCCATCCGATTGTTCGTGGAATGAGCCTCGCCGCCCGAAATCTCCTTATAATGGCCCTTATACTGGAGAACAGCCGCCCAACCGCCTACACCGGGGTTCGGGTCGCACGCACCGTCCGTGTAAACGACGAGCACCTCTTCACATTCCGGCACAACGGGTTCCTTCACCTGTTTAAACACGGGTAGTATAACAGTTTGCGCCGAAAACTGAGAACTCAAACACCCATTTTTCATCCCCCCGCCGCGTCACCTGGTAAGCCCGGCCATGGGCTCTCACCTACAGCTTACGGCCTTTTTTTTACTTGACATTTCGGTACCCAGTGTGTCTAAATATATAGCATGAACAACATCTGCGGAGACGAATTGCGCGGGCACCTCGAAACCATGGTGCTCTCCGTACTCGAGCGGGGCGAGGCACACGGCTACGAAATCCTGCAGCGGCTCGAGTCGGCGGGGTGCGGCGCGCTGAAACTGAAAGAGGGAACGCTTTACCCCGCGTTGTACCGGCTCGAAGAGGCGGGCTTGGTAAAGGGCGTGTGGGAGAGTGGGGCTGAGTCGCGGCGTGGCCCGCGCAGGCGCAATTACCGGCTTACGGCGGCCGGCAAACGGGAACTGGCGCGCCGCCGCGAATCGTGGCGCAACTTTGTGGCCGTCATCGGCCGAATCGTGGAGGCATAGGCATGGATCAACTGAGAGTGCATGTCGAGCGTATCGTGCGGCCAATTCGTGCCACTGCGGGCAGGAAGAACAAGATGCGCGAAGAACTCCTCGCGCACCTAATGCAAAAAGCTGAAGCCCTGATGGCCAAAGGCGCTGACGAGGCAACCGCCTGCGCCCAGGCCATCGAGCAACTCGGCGGCCCGGCCGCACTCCGAGCCGACTTGCAGGCGACCGTGCCCGCGCTCGAGCGCCTCGCCTGCCTGCCCCTGCCGGCTTCCCCTTTCCTCGATCGCTATTTCGAAAAAGACGAGGGCGAAACCCCTTTACATTTCGCGCTCGTGCGGACTAGCCATATGGCACTTGCAATTGGAGCCATATTGCTTGTCGCTGCGACGGTGCGATGGTCGGGGCTGTTCCCATTCCGCCAACGCAATGCCAACCCGCGCGCGTATTGCTTGATCATGATGTCGTTTTCTTACTTGTCGGTGGTTGTGTCAAGCTTCGTCTGCTATTACTTCGCGGACGTGACAGGCCTGCGGCGGCTGATGTCGAAGGTAGCGCCAGGCCCGGCATGGGTAAAGGGCGGAGCGTTATGCCTGTTCATGACCGCCGAAATTGTGTTGATGATCGCCCCGATCATGCTCTTTGTGTGGATCATCAACCCGGCCGATGGGGGCATTCTCGTGGACGTTTTCAGTGGCGAATTTGGACGCCGATTCGGTATCGGCATACTGTTGGTGCTGCTTGTGGCGTCTGTCATCTCGGGACTTGCGATGAAATACGAGCACGAGCAGTGGCGCAAATGGGGCAGCCTCCACGTCGACGACTGATGTTTACATCCCCAGAAAGCCGTCGCTCCAGAAGACCGGCTCGTAGCCCCGTTCTTTAACCCAATCCAGCGCGGCCCGCACTTTGTCCATCACGTCCGGCTGATAATACTCGATCTCTTTTCGGAAATACTGCTCGTGGATCAGCAACTCGACCAGTTCAGCCTTTTGCGGGGCAGCGGCCCGCGCGTCGAGCCGCGGTTGTATCTCCCCCACTCCGTACGAATTGACCACGATGGCGCACGGAATGAAGAACATGGCCGTGTCTTTGTCATACCACGCCGGGCGCGCGTCGCAATGCGCCGATTGTTCCGGCGACAGGTAGTAGCAGGCGGTGGTTACGCCGTGGCTCGATCCGAACAGGCCGATAAGCTGATCGATGCCGCGATCGCGCAGCGCCTTGACCGCTTCCTTCGGGCATTCGGCCCAGTGGACCGTCGTGGTCCGCGTCAGGACTTCCGGCCCGGCGAACCGGCGGATCTCCCCTGCCACGAGGTCGTAATCGTGGGCGAGTTGCTCGTAGGTTGCGTTCATGTAGGGCCGGTCGGGTTTGTCAGCGAGCGCGTGGAAACTGAGGTGCAGCCATGGTGAGTTAGCCTGCCATTCGGGCATCCACTTGTCCGGCACCTGGCTGAGGTTGAACCCGTCGGTTTGGTAGTAGATGTTGATGTGAATCTTCGCGCCGTAGGTGTTGTGCATTTCGCGCCAGAACTCGAGGTACCAGTGGTCGAACAACGACGGGTACTTGCCCGGGTCCGCCGCGAGATCTTTGAGGAAGAAGATATTATCGTCGACCGAGAACCGGTAACGTTTCCGGCTCGCCTTGTCCCACCACACCTCGACGCTGTCTTTCCGATCCCCCGCCTCGGCGACGATCGTGTTGCGCCGCGTCGTTAGCGGCACGGCGCAGGAGAACGTCCCGCGTTCGACGCGCGCCTCGCGCCCGTTCACGCGCACGGCACTTTTCTCCGGCGCGACCCCGCGCACGGTAACGCTGAGCGCGTCCGCCGTTTCCTCGCCGTCGGTATGGTTGAGCACGTCGCCGTCGCGCGGCTCGACAATTGTTACGGAAGTTGGGTTCATGTCATTCGCACCAAAGGCGACCGTGCATGAGAAGATCAAACACAAGGCTGTTATAGCTCGGAGAAACAAAAACACCCCTCGCGTTTGACAAGCCAGGACGTATCTGATGATTCGGAATTATCCGTTGGTCGGAGAGTCGAGCCCAAACAACTCCCTGATTCCCCATAGAATCCAGTCAAACAAGAATACAAACCAGCCCAAAATGTCCCACGGGGCCGGCGGTTCGGGTTGCGGATTCAGTTTGTCCATGGTTCCCTCCTTGATGTTTTTGCCAACTTCCCAGCGGCGGGATTCTACACCCGCGCGCCCATCCTGGCAACAGGTTTATTTCGCCAGCTTGAACACGTAAGCGTGCCGGCACGGCATCTGGTCGATCGTCAACACTGGCGGCGTGATACTCGCCGTCCCGCCGTCCGATTTGACCTCGAGCGGCTGGTTGTACCCGAGCAAAGTTGCCTGTTTCACTGTCCCCGCGCCCGGCACCGCCAACTCGCCCTTCGGCCACTCGAGGCAGATGGCGTAGATGGCGTCGGTTTTCTGCGTGAACCGCACCGTGTCGAGTTTCGGCGCGTCTTTCCAGGCGT
>JAPLKX010000249.1 GCA_026387845.1 Candidatus Hydrogenedentota bacterium
ATGCGGCCGGCCTGAACTGCCTATCCGCGCGCGTGGCGTCCTCGATGTACCTGGGGTGCCAGGAGGAGTTCGTGCTGGAGCTGACGGGCGGCGGGGCCAGCCCGCCGCCGACCATGAAGGCCGTCATGCACAACCCGGGCAAGAACGTCCGTGAGATCGGGCACGCGGTGGACGTGGTAGGAGCAGTCGCGGCCGCCGTCGGGGAAATGGCCGTCCATGCGCAGGGCGGCGGCGAGTTTGTCCGGCACTTCGTCGAGGGGGCGGAGCTTCGGGGGCTGGCTGACGAAGAAAGCCGAGTACAGGAGCACCAACCCGAAGATGATCGCGATGGCGTGGGTGGGGACAATGGCGATCAGGAACGCGCCGACAATCGCGCCAACGGTGGTGGCCATTTCCATAAACATGCCGATGCGGATATTCGTGAAGCCTTCGCGGACATAGGCGGCGGCCGCGCCCGAGGACGTGGCGATGATGGATACGAGGGAGGCGCCCATGGCGTAGCGGATGTCGATACCGAAGAACAGGGCCAGCATCGGCACGATAACCACCCCACCGCCCAGGCCGGTCAGAGCGCCAAGCATCCCGGCCAGGAACGAGCCGGCCCAGATCCAGAGGGTCCATTGAAGGATCGTGGCGTGGAAGTCCAAGGTGAGGTTTGTCGAATAGACGATGCCGTCCCGGAGAAAAATGGCGCTCACGGTTTCGTAGCGCGCCTTACTCAGGAGAAGCGTTCTTATGTCTTCCGTGCCGTAGAGGGGCGTTTGGTCGATGTTCAGGACGATGTCGCCCCGGCGGAGCCCCGCTTCACCAGCCGGTGAACTCTCATAGACGCGGTTCACCAGGAGTCCGCCCGGCTTGTCTAGCCCAAACTGGCTTCGGATCGTATCGTTTACCGGGATGACCTCCGCCCCAATCCATGGGCTTTCAATCCGGATAATTCCCCCGGAATACATGGCATACAGCGCCACGGCGATCAACAATGTTTTGAGCGGCAGGGCGATGCCACCGATTTGGACGAGTCTCGTCACACGAGTCATCATCCGATGGCGTCCCGCCTTCTGAATCGCGCCGCAAATCTCTTCCAGAACGTGGGTTTCTCGGGCGCGGCCGGTTCGTGGGGATTCAGATACACTACGGCGTCTTGCAGTTCTTCGAACTTCCGCATAAGAGCGTTGCGGACCTCATTCACAATTCTGTCCGCCTGCTTCAGGGAAAGTGTCGGCGACACGGCAATGCCGACGTCGGCCCATGTCTTCTGGCCGATGCGGCGGGTCTTCAGAAAAGCCACCCGTTCCACCCCGGTGATCGAACGCGCCAGCCGTTGGATTCTCCGTTGGTCGGCCTGTTTCACGGAGCCGTCCATCAATCCCGTTGCGGCCTCGTGAAAGATCTCGTAGCCCATATGTCCAATGAGCAGCGCGACCAGGATCGCGGCCACCGGGTCGAGGAAGGGAAATCCGAGCAGGGCGCCCACAATACCCGCCAGGCTGGCAACCGAGGAGGCCGCGTCCGCCTTGTTTTCCTTCGCATTGGCGACAATGACCGGGCTGTTTATCTCGGTTCCGACGCACAGGCCGTAACTGGAGATCGCTTTGTTGACCAGGATGGAAACGAGCGCAGGCCAGGGGGCAAGGAGATTAGGCGCCGATACGGTGTGCGTCACGATGGAAGAAATGGCCTTTATCGTGAGAATAAACGCGATCACCATGAGAAGCAGGCCGAAGAAAGCCGATGAGATGAATTCGATCTTCCCGTGACCGTACGGATGGCTCTCATCACTCGGTTTCTCCGAGACCTTGAGCGTGGCGATGGTCACGATGGCCGTGAGCGAATCCGAGAGCGAATGAAATCCGTCCGCAATAAGCGCCTGGCTTCCCGTGAGAAAGCCTATGCCGCCCTTGAACACGGCGTTGAAAATGTTGCTCGAGAAGGAAATCCACCCGTAGTACTTGGCACACCATTGGCACTGGGGTTTTCTCATATTGCGCAGCCCGCCGCCTCATCGCCGTCGAACGGATGGTAGTGGATGTCGACGCTGGACACGTCGGGCATTGCGACCCGGATACACTGTTCCAGCGCCTTACAGGTCGTCCTGCAATCCCCGACGGTCCGGGATCCGTCGAGCTTGATTTCTATGTCGAGGGCCACGCCGTAACCGGAATGTTTGCCTTTCAGGCCGGTGATCGCCATCACGTCGGGGTTGATCGATATCACGGTCCGGACTTCTTCGAGGATGTCGTGCGCGATGGATTTATCCATCAGTTGACTCACGGAGCGGTGTATCATCCCGGAACACGCGTAGAGGATATGGACGCCTTCCAGGATCGCGATGAGCGGGTCGACCATCGGAAACCCGGCTTCGTCCGCGACGATGGCGACGATCACGGCGATGTCCGATATCGTGTCGAGATTCATGTGCTTGACATGGGCGGCCATGGCGGGACTCTTTGAACGCTTGGCGCAGCACGCCATGAGCCCGCTCACAATCTCGCTCAGACACAGACAGGCGAGCGAGGCCCAGACGCCTATCCAGTGAAGTGGGGCCATGTCGACGTTGTACAGGCTGAATGTCGAGGCCAGGATCAATGCGATGGTTCCCACCAGGACAAGGGTGCTGATAAACAGACTGACCAGGTACTCGATCTTGCCGTGGCCATAAGGGTGTCCTTCATCGGCGGGTTTTCGAGAGACTTTGAGACTGACGAGCAGCAAGAACGCCGATATGAGGTCGGTAACCGTGTAGAGAGCCGACCCAAGCATGGCCTTGCTGCCGCTGGTCAGCCCTATCACCAATTTGAAGAACGCGATAAAAAGGCCCGCGAAGAAACAAATCCATATGCTCCTGGATTGACAATCCGCGCACGTATCAATGGGGTTCTTCATTTTGATGTGGTTTCAGGACTCACGTGCGGTTGTTTGTTCGGTGCACTCGCGGGCCTGGCGCCCGCAGGTGGTTCCTTCGCGGTTTCGGCCGCCGCTCGCATGGAAAGATAGTCGGCGTAGAACTTCTCGAGATCCATCACGGGCGGGGTAGATTCGTCAAAAGCCCACTGCTTGCGGTTTTTCACCAGAAAGATCCGGCCATAGATATTGCTGGGTATCGTGGTGTAAAGGGTGTTCAGCATCCTGGTCGCATCGATGTACTTAGCCCGGGCTTCGGCGATCCGGTTCTCCGCCTCCGTCCATTCCTTCATCAACTGTTCAAACGATTGGGTAGCCTTCAGGTCGGGGTATTGCTCGGAAATGGCCAGCAGCGACGACACCAGCTTATCCAGCGAAGGAGACGATGCATCGAGATCAACCTCGCTGTTGGTCTTTCCCAAGTAGGTGCGCATTTCAGATACATATTTGTAGAGCATCTTCTCGTGCACGCTGTATTCGGCCGAGACCAGGATCAGGTTCGGGAGGAGGTTGGCCCGGCGCTGAAGCTCGTTGTCCAGTAAGGCGTTTGCATTGTCCAGATCAACGAACACCTTGGAGTATTGGTTGTAGTAGTAGACGAAACCGACGAGAATCAGCGCAATGGTCACAGCAAGGGTTAACTGGAGTGACACCTTGATCACCCGGGCTGCCGGCGTCTTTTTCAGGCGGTCGTATCCGGTGATGCGGCGCCAAAACCCTTTCCGCCCGTTTTGTTGGAGTTTTCGATCGGTCTCCTGCATCGTTTGGAAATCATCCGAGTGGATGCGTTCTATAGCGTCTCTGAGTGTGCGGCTCATCGATATGTCCCTTTTCCATTCATGCCGGCCGCGGCGCCCCACGTGTGGGGTTGCGCTGACTTGCCTGGTCTCGTTTGACAAGAGGGCGACGCGTTATCCGGCGGCCTTCGGCTTTTCCAGTTCCATGGCCTTCTTGAAGTTTTGCAGTGCCTCGTCCTTCATTCCCTTGGCTTCGTATAAGAATCCCAGGCAGTAATAGTGCTGGGCATTTCGGGGATTGAGATCACAGGCTTTTTGCAGGAACCGGGCGGCGTCCTCGAAGGCGCCCAACTTTTCGTGCGTTAGGCCGAGTTGGTGGCAGACGACGTCGTTGTCCGGTGCGCGCTTCGCCGCTTCTTTAAGGTATTTCAGGGCTGAAGTGAACTCCCCTCGGCAGTACCAGGCGTCGCCGAGCGCGGCGTGCGCTCCGTCATACTCCGGGTTCAACTGGAGTACCGTGGTGAACGATTCGCAGGCCTTGTCAAACCGCTCCGCCGCCGCATAGGCTTGGCCGAGGGCAAAATGCGCCTCCGGGTTGCCCGGCTCGAGCTGGACGGCGTCCTCGAAGGCCGCCACTGATTTTGCACTCTGGCCTTTTTTGAGGCTGCTGAGGCCGATGTGCGTGAGGATCTCCGCGCGCTCCTCCCGGGTCAAGGAAAGCACCTTGTTGTATCCGTGGACGAGCCCCCCCGCGATCTTGCCGGAGATGACCAAGGCCCCGTATCCGAGCATGGCCAGTTGGTCTTTCGGGGTGTGTTTGCGGATGCGCTTGGCCGGCGCCTTCTCTTCTTTGGCTTGCGGCGCCTCCGGGTCATAGTGGTCTTCACATAACCTGTTCTTGAATACTTCTTTCTCACAGCCTTTTACAATGCATCTCATTGACGTGTACCTCCCACAGTGTATCCCCGGCAACCGGGCGCCTCTAGTTGGGCTGCCAGCTTGACCAGGGACGAAGCAGCCTCATGTTGTCTAATCCGAACCTGACATTGACGTTCGGCCTTGTCATTTTTTTCAGCCGGCCTTGCCGGAATAGTTCAATCTGCTGTTGAATCGTCTGGTATGGGTCGCCCTGGTAGACGCCGATGCCGAATTGGGTCATCCGGTCGAACAAGATCGGCCCGACGTTTTGCGTGATAATCGCGTTCACGCGATAGTCTTTGAAGAAGCGGGCCGCCCGCAGGTCTATCTCGAAAGGCGAGAACGCCAGCCGGTTGGCGATAAACTGGCCCTTCTTCTTGTCCATCCTGTACAGATAGAAATATGGGGCGCGGCCGAGTTGGGCCGACACGCCGGCTCTCACATCATTGATGTCTGCGGGAATCAGCACGTTGCGTTCGTGTGCGAACATCCCTACCCCGAAGGCCGCGGCGGAGAAAACGACGACAAGCGCGATGCCGAGCGCAAGGCTCAGATAGTTTCTTGCCGTGCGGAGTTCCCGCGCGAAATTGTCGGTTTCTACTTTAAGAAGCGCTGCTTTGGGCGGCGGGACCGCCCGCATAATCACGTTGTCCAGGTAAGGGAGCTGAGCGCGAAGGTCCGAGTTCAACCGATCGAGTAGTTCGGTTGTGAGGGGCTTTCTGGGCGTGCCGGCCAACTCGAGCAGGAGCCAAATCTTCTTGCGAACAGCCATCGTCTTTATTCGGGTGACTTGCGCTTTGGGAGCGGCTTCCGTCACCCGCGCCAGGATTTCGTCCACCTGTTCCTTTGTCAATCGGGCCATTTCGTTTTGTTTAAGGGCGGCGTGAATAATGTCGAGCGACGTGTACAAGATGATCAGTGCGACGACGATCGCGGCGACGGGGTCCAGATAGTTCATCGTGAAGAAACTGCCTAGAAGGCCGATGAGAACGGCCACCGTCGACAAGACGTTCAGCAATATTTGTTTTGTGTTGATGGCAAGGCCCGGCGAATCGGACTTTTCCGATGCCTTCTTGGAATAGAGGTAAAGCCAATACGTGATGATAAACGCCACAATGGTTATCACGGCGGCGCCCAGGCCCGGGGCATGCACGACGCCCCGGGTTAGGCCCACGTAGCTTCTAACGAGGATAAACATTCCTACGACGAACAAGGCGAAGCTGACAACAAACGTGCCCAGGACCTCGTTCTTGTAATTCTCGTAGGCTTCGAGACCGTTGGCCGGCCGAAGGGAGACCTTCATGCCGAAACGATTCGCCGTCATGGCAATCACGTCGCACAGCGAGTGGAACCCGTCCGCCAAAACCCCGTAGCTGCCCGTCAGAAGGCCGCCGATCACTTTCAACAAGGTCAGCGCTGTGCTCGTGACGATGGACACGATGAGGATGTCAGTTGGCACTTAGCAGTTCCCCATGTTTCTTTTGCTCGCCCATAATCTTGAAAGACAGGCATTGGGTGCAGGCGAAACGCTCGTTGCGCCCGCCGACATGCGAGGCGGCACATCCCGTAACGCGCCGGCACGCCGTCATGTGTGAGAGTCCTTTCCGCCCTAGACTTCAGAAACCGTTACATATAGCATTTGACCACCGGCGCGTTGGACGAGCAGCACGCCGCCGATAAGCCGCTGGGCTTTCAGGATGGTCGCAAACGCATTGACATCGGAGATGGGGAAGCCGTTGATTTCGCGAATGAGATCTCCTTCGCGGACACCGCCGCGGTCCCCGCGGCTGCCCGGCAGCACTTCGTCGGCCACGACGCCCGTCGTGTTGGGCGGCAAACCGAGTGTTCTGGACACTGCCGGGCCAAGGGGCTGGACGTCTATGCCTGCCCAGACGAACTCCTCGGTGGGCGGGGCAGGGATCGTGTCGAGGGGTGTTTGCGGCGCCGGTAACGCCTGCTGGGGCGCGAGCGCCGCGACGAGTTGTGCGTCGGGCTGGTTAGCCTGCAGGTTGCTCACGATGACATGACAGTTTGAGCAGACGCCCCGGAACGGATGCGGCAGGCTGGCGGCCGGCGTAAGTGGAGGCGCAAGGGTGGTGGTCTGTTGGGCGATAGCCGCGCCCGTACCCCAGGGCATTTGGGCGGCGGGCGCTAACGCCGCGCCTTCTGCCGGGAGCCAGTTCTCCATCGGTCTCATGGCCAGTAGCAGAAGCAGGTTGTAATAGGCGCCGTTACGGTAGACCGTGATTGCCACCCGCTCCTCGGGTTCCATTATGTACAGGAGAGTCTGCAGATGCGTCTGGCTCATGACGAGTTGGTTGTTGAACTTGACAACGAAATCGCCCGGCGCGATGTTCGCGTAGTCCGCGGGCGAATTGCTGAGCACCCGCTCGACCAGCACGCCTCTGGTGAAAGGGAGGCCGTACTGCCGCACCATCTTGCCGTTGACGTTACTGCCGACGATGCCCAGCCAGGGCAGCGGTTCATCCCTCTCCGATCGAGGCCAGAATATTGCCATGAAGATCAACACCATCAGCAGGCAGAGCACAAATACCCCGCCAACCGTCCTGAAAAGGAACTCAAGGCAATCATTCACGAGTTGTTTCATCGTTTTCCCTCCGATCGTTTTACCGGTGATCGTGTATTGTCTGTGATCCAATGGCGCAAACCGCTCCAAACCGTCTCCATGGTATTACCATTTTGGGTTCGTCCTAACGGAGACATCGAACCTCTCATTCGCCCGCTGCACCAAGAACGTGAGCTCCCTTCCGGGAGGAGTACGCGCCAGCAACGCCTTCAGTTCGTCGATGCTCGAGACCGGGCGCTCGTCCACTTCCATTACGATATCGTCTTTTTGTAAACCGCTGAGGTGGGCGGGCGAGCTCACGATAACGCCCGTGATATAGACTCCCCGGCTCACCGGGATGTTGTTCTGAGCGGCCGACTCCTTCGACAGTGAGAAGCCCTCAATGCCCAACCAGCTTCCCTTTTCCCAGCTTTGCGTTGCGGGCTTGGTCAGCTTGGCCAGAGTGGCCAAGAATCTGTGCTGGGCAATGTTCAGCTCATCCAACACGGGCTTGGCATAGGCGATGGGGATGGCGAACCCTACGCCGGTGAAGGCGCCGTCGGGCGTGTAGATGGCCGTATTGATGCCAATCACTTCGCCGTTGACGTTGACTAACGGCCCGCCGCTGTTTCCCTTGTTGATGTGGGCGTCGGTCTGGATCATGTTTGCATAGATCCTGCCGTCAATCTGGACCGTCTCGCGCAGGGCGCTGACTATTCCCAGACTTACGGTCTGGGTAAGGTCCAGGGGGCTGCCAATGGCCAGGACCCAGTCGCCCACCTGGACCTTCGAAGATGTGCCCAGGTTGGCGGCGGGGAAATCGGTGTCTCCTTCAATCTTGATTACCGCCAGGTCGGTCTGGATGTCGCCGTGTACCAGTTTGCCCTGCCACGTCGCCTGTCCGGCATTCGAGTAAGAGGTCACGGTAATCCGAACGCCATCCTGGAGAACGTGGTAGTTCGTCAGGATATAACCGCGCCGGTCGACAAGTATGCCCGAGCCCACCCTCTCTACACGAATGTTGCTGGGCCCGGCCGGGTCCGGTCTTGCGACCTCGATGTGCACGACCGATGGCTTGACGGTGGCTGCGAGGTCGTTGAAAAGCTCTTGGAAATCCTGCATCGGGAACGGCGAAGCCGACGGCCCGACGGATTGCAGCGGGGCGGCCGGCCCGACCTGATCAATCAGCTTGACTCGTCCCTTCGGGGTCGCCATCGAAAAACCATCCAGCCCGGTGGGCGGGCTGGGGCGCACGGCGGCGGCGGGCACGGCAATGCTTGGGTACGTCGCTCCCATCGTATAGGAGGAAGAACCGTCCGCCGGCTTGCCCGAGAAGTACGCGCCGATGAGCGTCGCTATCACGATGATAACGATGGAGCCCACGAGGTACCCCTGCTTGACTTCGCAGTATGCCTTGCTAGCCATCCGTTCCTATTCGCTCTAAGCCTATACGCCACCTGCCGGCGTCTGGTTACTGTGCAACGCTCCGCGTGTCGAGCGTCATATAAAGAAGTTTCCCGTTCCGGCATATATCAAACAGGACGCCTTGGGAAAAATCCAAGCCGCTGGAAACCCGCTGAAAATCCAAGAGCGTCGGTGTTGAAATCCGGTTGACGGACAGAATCAGGTCGCCGGCTTGAAAACCGCACACGTAGGACAAACTCCTTGAATCGACCGCCGTGACCAGCACTCCGCGGCTGGACATTTCGGCGGCTTGCCTCTGCGTGCGTCCTTCGGGCATGTCGGTGAGCGTCATGCCGAGAAATCGAGTCTCCGGCTTGGCCGCTTGCCCCGTCTGATTCCAAGAGAGCATGGCGTTGACCGCCACCGTTGCGGGGTTTCTCGGGAGGGGCGTATAGCCCGCCATCTGGATGTCCGGGGCCGCATAGGAGTCGCTGGATTCGCCCGAGAGAAGCCGCCAGATCCCCCGATAGCGCTCCGGTTGCCGCATATACAAAGTATATACGAGCAGGCTGGCGGACACGGCGAATCCCAGAAACAGGATCCAATACGGCCGTGTGTCCGCGCAAAATCTATCGGGGAAAATCCTCACGTTTTCTCTGGCGAATACGCCCTTCGCCGCTCCGTTTCAAACACGTGCACTAAATCCTTTCGACAATCGCCCCGCATTTGTCGCAGAGCCAGACATCTTTCTTGGCCCAGACGAAATATATGCCGAACAGGACCGCCAGCAATCCGAGGAATGCCAACACTCCGGTCGCCAGGCATAACAGGCCCGCGACGATCAGTACGATACCCACGTTGAGGTTATAGGGCTTGATCAGGGCCCGCCGCATCGTGCCGCCGTCGCACAAACGGCAATGAACGCTTTCCACAACTGGCGCAACAGTGGTTTCTTCCTTCTCGCTCATATCCATCTCCTCACTATTGGGGCTTCGCTACGTGACAACTGTTGCAGGGGCCGCGGTACTGATGCGGCGCCCGGGCGTTCTGCGCAATCGGCGGCGGGGAGGGGGCGATGTCGCCCTCGTCCACCGGCAATTGCCCGCCCGCCGCCATGATCACATGGCACTCAGTGCATGCGCGGGTCCGTCCGCGGTGGGGGCTGAGCGCGCCCGGCTTGATCGGCTGGGCCCCTTCCACTTGGGCGAAGCCAAGCGTCTGGGTGTTCTTGGCCGTCAGCGAAAACTGCTTCTCCGCACCCATCCGGTTCACAACCACGGGGGCCGTCTTCAGACCGGCAACCGCTTCCGTGGCTCTTAGAAACTCCGTCAGATCCCGCGTGGGCTTGCCCGCTACGCTTGTGATTACGTCTCCCGCCAATATGCCGGATTCAGCGGATTCGAGGGTGATTTCATCCACGATCACGCCCTGGACATCGGGCGCGAGATAGTAGACTTTTCGGAGCGCGGGGGTCAAGTCCATCAACTCCATGCCCAGCCAATGGCCTTCAACCAATATCTTGTTCGCGGCGTTCTGTTCGACCGGCGTCAGAAGGCCGGCGCCCTTCGGCGCGTTCATGGGGGCCGTCAACGCCGCCGGAGCGACATCCAGAGGCTGCGGAACCGGCGTTTGGAAAGTCGCGTTTTGCCGGTAAGAGAAACCGGTTGTCCCGGAAGGGTAAGCTGGGGGAAGCATGGGCGCAATGCTGCGGCCCCATTGCGGGCCGGGTTCCGCGATCGTGTTAGCCACCGGGTGGCACATAAAACAGGGGCCCCGGTTCCCGTGGGGTGGAACCATGTCGATTCCCGCGCCCGGCGGCAGCGCTGTTAGCGGCTGCAAACCAGAAGCAACGGCCTTCGTATTCCGGTTGCGATCCCGCCCTTTATACGTGACGGCGATTCCCCCCACAAACAACACCGCCACCAGCGCGATAACGCCGATGGCCAGCTTCCGATGGAATTCGTTCTGTTCGCCCGTCATGAGTCACGCCTTCCACGCGTCTGGCTGGGGCCGCACCCGACGCCAACCTTTATACGTCCTGCCCGCATGCCATCAAGAGTGGAAATCCCCCCCTGACCCCCCACTGCTAGATTTATAGTACATACATAGCCGCGCCGACTACAATCCGCCAAGACCATTCGTCACTCCTTAAGGAAGGGGCTAGTAGTTCGGAACATCGAAGCTCTGTAGAAAGTTTTGTCGCCAGCCGGCCCGCCATGAGCCGGCGGCCGGGCCGGAGACGGCCAGACCTGACGCGCACCTGGGGCACCGGACCGAGTTGGGGGCTACGGTGCAATTCCCATTCATGCACATGCGGAAATTGCACTGCGGACAAGACAACATACCGTTGGCGGGCGCGGGGTTCGCGGGCTGGGGCTGGAGCGAGAAGAAACCGGCATTCCGCGTTTCGAGAGGTTCGGCGCCGAATCGCCCCCGCATATTGGCGGGATTCGACATGCCGGCATAACAGTTTGGACAACGGCCATTCGCCAGACACTGGCCACGCCAGCCGCAAGTCGCACATTGGGCGGCGTTGCCCGGGAAGTTGCCGTTCGCATTCACCATCCCCGGCTGTACCATGCCGATCCCCTGTTGCTGCAGGGTGAGGGTCTGGGCATAACGGTTCCTATCGTTGTAATAATCGAATATTGCCAGGATCACCATCACGGCAATCAAACCCACAATCGCGGACGCGATAAGGTATTGTTGCCGTACCGGCATTACCACAGACTCATTCGCCATCCTGGACGCTCCTTACTTTCCTTAGGTTCATCACGCTTCGTCCTCGTCTTCGCCGGACTTTGCCTGCCGCGCCTTTTTTTTCTTATCGTGATACCGCAGCATGAGGAAGAAATACGAAGCGCTGACGATGCCGATCAGGAAGCTGAATAGGACCAGATAGAACAGTCGCACGTTCACCGCTTCGCCGGCGAAGAGGCGCAACGGAATGGGGTGCATATTCGATATCGCAAAAAAGACTATCAGCAGCACCGCCACGAAGAAGACGAGTGATCGCACCATGCGGTTACAGCACCTCTCCGACGGTTTGGTCTACGGCCCGGTTAAGAGCCTTTCCTGCATTCTCTTGAAACTGCTGCATCGAGCCCGCCGGACCGTACGAATCGTCTAAACGATAACCCGGCCGTTGCGTCGTAAACATGGCGAATGCCATCAAGATGACCAGCGCCAGACAAATCACCACGGTCAGGAACCCAATCCATTGCAGACTGTCACGCTTGTTGGTCTGAGACACGCAACGTCTCCTTCCCATTTCGCTTCGCCAATCACACCGTGCCTTCATCGGGTATGCTGCCGCACCGAACCCCCGACATCGTACAAACCCTGCCTTCAAAGCCTGTTTGGGGACCTGCGAAACCAGCCCGGACCTCCTGCCCACGATGGCGCAACGCTTAGACCCGGCTACAGCGCCTTCTTGAGAGCTTGCTGCGGCGTCATCCCGCCCGCGCCGCCGCCCGCGCCTTGTGGCGCGTACTCGCGTTGAAACCGGGAATCATTCCCGCGCTCCCACAACGGCTGCGTCGTAAGTAGGCAGATTCCCACAAGCAAGATGAGCAATACAATGATAAGGAACGTCCCCATGGCCAGTTCGCGGCGGCCTTCGAAACCCTTACCATTATTCCTTATCTGGAGATTCATGCCGGGATTCTTCCAGTTTTCCGGTGGTCAGGCCTGCTCCGATGGCGACCAATCCCGCTATCAAGAGTATAAACGGGATGATGCCTCGCAGCACCAAACCGAATTCCGGCCACCACATTACTACCCCCAGAACCCCAAGCACCAAGAGCACTATGCCAAATATAGCATGCTGCAAGTGGACACTCCTTTCCTTCACTGTTTGCAACGTTTACCCCATCGTCAAGCCGTCCAACAGAAGATGTCCCCAAAACTTCCGTTTACAGGAACGCGCCATTTTCGGAGATGCTATCATTTGCGCGTTTCTTATGTCAACGGTTCTTTGTACCCGTGGAACCACTTGGAATCAAAGTTCTCAAGAGGATAATCTCTGTTCCCTCCACCAGGCTTTCCACCGGGCCTTGGCCTTGGCCCTTTCTTCCGGGGAACCTTGGGGATTGAACATGATGTTCCGGTGGCTCAACTCTTTTAAGGTCTTGTGAGCCGCTTCGCGCACCTGCGCGTCTTCATCATCCAGCGCCTCGATGAGCCGAGGAACGGCGGTTGCGCTCTTGAGTGTTCTCAAGGAACTTATCACCGCTCTCCTGACGGAGGCGTCGGTGTCCTTCATCAATCCAAGCAGCTTGGGAGCGACGTCCTGGGTGCCAAGACAAGCCAGACACGTCACGGCCCGATGGCGTACCGTCGGGTCGTCATCTTTCAGGGCCCTCGTCAAGAACGGGACCGCCTTCTCACCGCCCACCCTATACAAGCCGCTCAACGCCGCGGTCCGAACCCGCGCGCTTTCATCCGCCGTCGCCAGTTGGAATATGGGGATGGCTTCTTGGGCCTGGCGCTCAGTCAAGGCATCGAGACTCCGCACACGAGTCGCCTCATGAGGATGTTCCGCCAGCGCCATCAACAGTTCGTTTACAGCGGGGTTCTCGATATCCCGGAGCCGTCTTGCGGTTCTTTCGGTAAGGAACCCCGTGCTTTCCACACCCCGAACCACCTCGATAAAGGCCATTTTCTGAGAGGCCAACTCCATGGAAACCCGTTTCGATCTCGGCCGCGGGAACAATTCCACGCCTCGCGGCTCGCGCGCCGGTTTGGGTTGTTCGGGCAAAACGGGGTCCGGTGTCGCTTCAGACTGCTCCGCTGGCCCGAGTTCCTGTGTCACCATGGTTTCCTCAGTGTTGGCGGCCTCTCCGGCCAACACCGGGGCTGGTTGAGGCGCCCCATCCCAAGCCTGCGGGTCTTCGGGTTGCTGTTGTTCAAGTGGCGCCTGTTGTTCGTGGGGTTGCTTCTGTTCGATCGGCGCCGGTACATCCGCGAAAACCTCTCGCCCGGCAACCTCGGCCGAGTCCGGTTCGGCGGCGTCCTTGCGGTGAAGCGGGGCGAGAACTTGCGATTCCTTTTCTTTCAGGAGATGCGACAGATCCCTCGACAACCGTCGAAGGCGTTGCCACAAGGGGTCTGCTTGCCGGACAGCGGGTTTCCTCTGAATGAGATCACTGGTCTTGACAAGGAGTACCTTCCTCACGTCCACCGGTCTTGCCAGCAATTGAACACTCATGCGCCCCGCATCCGTAAACAACGAACCCGCCTTCTCCGCCGCGTAAACCGAATAGCCTACTGCCAGGCCGCTGATCTTGGCCAGCCACGAGGCGCCTCGTGTGCTTAGATCGCGGGTCCCTTGATAGCTCGACTCACTCACGCGGGGCTCTGGTTGTCCGCGCCCGACTTCCATGACAACAACTCCTACAACTACTACCACTCAAGGCTACCCAACACTTGTAGAGTCCACTTCGTCCACAAGCTCAAGAGAGCACGGCCCTATCCGGTAACATTGACCGATCGCGCCAAGAACCCTGCTACCGGACAATCGGGGTCACGCCTTCCATCTCTCCTTCTCCTACCATGACTGACAACCGTTTCGGATTGCCGTCTCTCAGGATCTCCACGGCGATGTTCGCTTCGGGAGGCGCTTCAGACAGCAGTAACTTGAGATGCTGGACATCCCGCACGTCGGTGGCGCCCACCTTGGTGATGATATCGCCGGCTTGAAGACCGCCTTTTTGGGCATTGGAATTGCCCATTACGCCGGTAACTCTAGCGCCGAAACCCTCTGCGGAAACAGCCTCCATGCCGAATTCCTTGATAACTCTCGGGCGCTCGGCTTGGGGCGATATCGGCGGCGCGACGATACCGTTCCAACGGGTGTCTACCGGCAAGGGCGTCGGCGAGGCCGCGGGAGGGACTGTACAGAATCCCCAAGAATTGTTGAATGCAGCCGCCGAGGCCGAAGGGACTTGGTAAGGCGCCGTCCCGGGGTAGCGATTCGTCGCATAGATCACACGACCGTCAAATTGCCCCATATCTTCTCGCAGGGCCGGGGAAAACATGGCGGCCAATCCAACGATCGCAATCACACAAAATCCACCCATTATCACAAGCCGGGCCGGGTTGGAAACGCAACACTCCATTCCCTTCACACTATCACCCAATCCACATGTTTTCCCCGATGGAAACATCACACGTCTCCCAGATTACCCATTCGTGTGTTGGGCGCCCGCGACCGTCTACCAAAGGCCGTTAAAACACATGCGAGCACAATCCCGGCAGGAACGATCATACACTTTCCTCATCCGCAAAGCATCTTGAATCTACGTTAGTGTCTGCGGTGGTCGAAAAGTAAGCGGGCAGCCGCCCAAAAGTGAAGCACCCGATGGGTCTTCTCTTGCCGCTCATCCCTCCCCCAAAAAAGTCGACCAACCTTAGCCGCGGAATGTGACATTTCTAGAGAGTCTTGACACAATCGCAAGTCTTTGGCCACCAATGAGAACGAGCTTTCGGGAACTACAACACTCCTGCCAATAGAAAAGAAGCTTGATGCCCATATGTTGAGGCCGAATCAATTGGTTGAGTCCCGAAACACAACTGAATCATAGCGCGTTTGGCCACAGCCGGTTATAAAGCGGCTGAATATTTTCACCCTACGGGGTCCAACTTTTCACGTTTTCATGGGCGCCCCCGGGGCGCCCCCTCGCCGACGGCAGGAAAGAACAGTGACCATCCTTCCAGCGCCCAAATCGGGTAGACTCCAATTGTCGATGCCGTGGTATGTTTGTTCCCGGAAAGTTATGACCGCTGAAGAAGAAGATGATCTTCGGCGCGCGAGCACGGAGGGAGGCTCAATATGATTAGCCAATCGACCATACCCGCTTTGCACATAGCTCCTCCCTTTCCGTGGACGCCGATTAACCTTTTCTCCCCTTTGAACGCTCCTCTTACATGACCTTTGTGCGAGTGCAACAAAGGCCCATAACGTCCGGCATAAACCGCTCAAGAGTTCGCGCGCTCAATCATAGCTTAACCCCGTCCGCCGGAAGCAGGAAATTGTCCCCATCCATTAGTTCCCGCCTGCCCAAAGTAATCAGGTTAAGCGTGGCTGATTCGCTCGCTGAAGCTATTTGATTCAACCTGTCAGTGAGAACCCCAGTGTCCTATACACGCTTTCGGTTGGCGTAATGGGAAAAGTCCTTGGAGGTTTCATTGTGCAGTCCCTTCCTGTTTGGTTGGTTCGGCGAAAATGGCGGCGTTCATGCGTGAAACCACCCCGCTTGTGTGGGCATCGGAAAGGTGAGCATAGCGTTGAACCATTGCAAACGTCTTATGGCCCAACACGGCGGCGATCTCAGCGAGGCTTGCCCCGCCCATGGCAAGATATGACGCGGCGGAATGGCGCAAATCGTGGAATCTGAAATTCTTGATTCCGGCCTTGTCTCGGGCGCGGGCGAAGTCCCTATCAATATCGGCGGGCTTGGCCATGTGAGGATAAGGGAAGCAATAGTCTGTGTCGGCGCGACGGTGGCGGTTCCGTTCCTTCATCCGTTCCAGTGCGAACCCCACAAGCGGCACGGCGCGGGGCGTCTTGTTCTTCGTATCCATCAAGGTGATTTGGCCCCGTTGCAGTTCCACGTCACGCCACCGAAGATTAAGGATTTCCTGCTTCCGGCAGCCGGTTGACAGCGCCAGGACTACCACGTCATACAGGTTCGGGTTCGGGCTTTCTTTGCAGGTGGCCAAGAGTGCCTTGCGTTCGGCGTCATCAAGGAAGCGAACCCGGCCACGTGGCTCTGTCAATCGTTGAATCTTGCGGAATGGCGAATCATCCACCCACCCCCATTCTTTCATGGCCACCGTGAACAGGTGGGAAAGGACGGCCATATAGCGGTTCGCATTTCCGGCACTGGTTTCCTTCACAAGGGCGGCCCGGCGTTCCAGAATCAAGGCGGGCGTCACATCGGCAAGCGTGAAACGCCCCAGGCGTTCGCGCCACCATTCTAACTGGGGCTTTTGATAAGGCGCCGTCCTTGGCTTCCTTGGCAGCACTTCCCGCTCATAACGTGCAATGGCATCGGCCAAAGTATGCCGCTTCCCTTCGGAAGCCTTGAAGTGTCGGCCTTCCCGGATTGCGGCTTCCGTTTGTGCGGCCCATATCTTCGCATCCGTTTTCCGTTCAAAGGTTGCTCGGGCGGGCGGGAAGCCCTTCAAGCGAACTTGCACGCGGAAGTGAATCTTCCCGGTTGCGTCTTTGCGCTCTTGGATGCTTGCCATGGTTTCATTCTCCTTCCGGCGGCGGGGTTTTGTGTATTTTGTGTAGGGTTTCGGGTATCCGTGAACCCCGGCCCTTGCCTTTGCCTAAACTGTCAACAAGAAACTACCACAAAGGACGGCAAATGTCAACACAAGATAGATAGTCTTATCACATAACGGCAAATAGCCAATAAACACGGCACTTTTTGACTGTGCCATGGCTTCAAGGCACACTCCCGGCACAGTTTGAAACGAAACAGGCGGGATTTTGTGGATTTTGTGTAGGGTTTCCAGTATAGTTCAGGGCACAAAGAAACCCTGTTTACTGTGCCACGGCACACCGGCCACCGATGCAGTAAGGGGAGTTCCGAAGCGCGGGCGGGCGGGGATAGGGCATTCTATCGGCACAATAAGGGGGTATTGTTGCGGGCGATTGTGCCGCAAGTGTGCCACGGGAAGGGGTTTGCAGGCGAACAAGAGTCACGCAATAACGCATAAACCCTTGAAGAGAAAGGGCTTAAGAATGGCAGCCCCTAGGGGGGTCGAACCCCTGTGACAGGACTGAGAATCCCGCATCCTAGACCACTAG
>JAPLKX010000261.1 GCA_026387845.1 Candidatus Hydrogenedentota bacterium
TAGGCGCGGTCGTCTCGCCCGCGCCGTCCAGACCACGGGTTTGGAAAGCGGTGAATTATGGAGTGCGGCAGCTTGCTGCCGCTTTACAGGCCGGCGAAAATGCCCAAGCGCACTCCACCTGATGAGAACTGTGCTTTGCCCGCTCGAAAAGCGGCAGCAAGCTGCCGCACTCCATACGAGCGTGTCCAAGAGGGTATCTTTGGGTTCTTTGTGTTCTTTGCGGTTTAAACGTTGTAATTAATCCGCAATCCGCAATCCGCAATCAAAGGCTCCAGCCGTCGCGGTACTGGTAGTGGAGGTATGCATCGGCTTGGGCATCACCCGTGGTCATGTTCTTCGGATCCCATGTCAGGCGTTTGCCGGTGCGGACGGAGACGATCCCGAGCAGGACGGCTTCGGTGAGGGGCCCGGCAAAATCGAAGTTGGACCTGGCCGGCTCGCCTCCCTTGCATGCGGCGACCCATTCGGCCCAGTGACCTGTCGACCGGGGCAGCGTCTTGGGCGGCCGCACGAAGTCTTTCATGCGGGATTCGGGGATCAGCCGCGGGCTTTCTCCGCCCCAGCCTTCGACCAGGATCGTGCCGCTGTCGCCGACGAACAGGAGGCCGTCCTCACGGTTGAGTTCGCGATCCGGTTCGAGTTCGGCGGGCCGCGGCGGGATCATGCCACCGTCGTACCAGTGGAGGCGCACCGGCGGCATGTCTTCGCGCGCCGGAAATTCGTAATGAACCAGAGTGGCGAGCGGCAGGGTCTCCTGGTAAACGAGCGTCGAGCTCGATTCGACCGTGGCGGGCGCGCCCAGTTTCAACGCGCTCCACACGGGCGCCAGGTTGTGGATGCCCATATCGCCCAGCCCGCCGGAGCCAAAGTCCCACCAGCCGCGCCAGGCGAACGGGACGTAGGCCGGGTTATAAGGCCGGAACGGCGCGAGGCCGAGCCACAGGTCCCAATCGAGTGTTTGGGGTACGGGCGGTGTCTCCGCGGGCCGCTCGACACCCTGCGCCCAGAACAGTTTGCCTTCGTGGGTAGGCCGATCCGACCATCCGTGGACCTCGCGCACCGGCCCGATGGCGCCGGCCCAGATCCATTCGTTGATGAGCCTGTTGCCCTCGAACGCCATTCCCTGGTTGCCCATTTGAGTGGCAACCTTGGCCTCGCGCGCGGCTTTAGCCAACAGCCGGGCCTCGCGGACGGTGCGCGTCAGGGGTTTTTCGCAGTAGACGTGCTTGCCGTGCTTGATGGCTGCCATGGCGGCGACCGCGTGGGTGTGATCGGGCGTGGCGACCACGACCGCCTCGATCCCCTTTTCTTTTTCGAGCATGACGCGGAAATCGGTGTACCGTTTCGCATTCGGGTATTTCTTGAACGCCCCGGCGGCCCGATCCTGGTCGACGTCGCACAGCGCCACAATGTTCTCGGTATCCAACTGTTGCAGGTCTTCGGAGCCTCTGCCGCCCGCGCCGATCACGGCAATGTTGAGCTTGGACTGCCCAAACGCGACGTGCGGCAATACGACAAGCGGGGCGGCGGCCGCGGCTGTCTTTAAAAATGAGCGGCGCGTAACGGCATGGGTTGTTTTGATGTCGAACTCGTGTTTCCGCATACCGAAGATCCTCCAGGTTGAGGGGACATCATATCAGAATTGCCGAAACGGTGGCTGCGCATATACAATACGCCCATAAGAATGTGCCGTAGTTTGGAAAAAATGCGAGGATAATACCATGAAGATAGTAACAATCTTGGCAGCATGCGTGTTTTTGGTGTGTGGCATGGGGGCGCAGGCCGAACTGCGGGCGGGTGTCGCGACGGTAAGCATTACGCCGCTCGAGGAGGGCATCCCGACGCCGTTGGGCGGGTATGGCGACCGCAACGGAGCGCCGGCCACCGGCATTCGCGACACGCTCAACGCGAAGTGCCTCGTGTTCGACTGGAACGGGGCCGCGCCAGAGCGCGCAAAATCAGCGCTGGTGACGCTCGACGCATGCGGGGTCCCGCCGTGCGTGGTTGAAGGGTCGCTCAAAAAAGCCGCGGTGGACGGGCTAACCTTCGAGAACGTGTTGATGGCCGCCAGCCACAGCCACACCGGGCTCGAAGGCTTCTCGATGGACCGGCGCAACATCGCCAACAACCCGCACATCGGCCTGTTTTCAGAACCGGTCCTCAATTTTGTGACAGACAGGATCGCGCAGGGGTTGAAGAAGGCGGCGGCCTCGCTCCAGCCCGTTACGGCCGGTTCAGGCAGCATCGACCTGCCCGGGATGAACCGCAACAGGCGCGGCGACTCGTTTACCGACCCCGGCATGACCGTCTTTCGGCTGGATGCCGGCGGCAAACCGCTTGCGGTCTTTGTAAATTTCACGGCGCACGGTACGTTTGTGGGCCCGGAAGAGATGCTGGTGTCGGCCGAATGGGCTGGCCAGATGCAGCGGACCGTCGAGGGACTCATGCCGGGCGTCACCTGCCTCTATGCCAACGGTGCAGAAGGCGACCAGTCTCCCGTCGAGCCCAAGGCCGAAAGTAAATACGTGCAGGCGGAAAACTACGGGAAGAAAGTGGGCGCCGCCGCCGCCAAACTGGCGGAGGCACTGAAACCGGCGCCGGTAACGCAGTTCCAAGTGGCGATGCAGTGGGTGAAACTACCCCCGCGAAAAGGCGCACCCGATTTCATCAAGATTGCCGGCGACGAATATCACGTGACGCAAGAGCAACTCGACCAGATCCTCCCGCTGATGTTCCCGGACCAGGCGCCGATCTACGGGCTGCGCATCAACGACTTCGAGTTGGTCAGTTTTCCCGGCGAGCCGATTTGCCAACTCGGCCTGTCGGTCAAAGACACGATGCGCAAGGCCGGAATCGCTCACCCGTGCGTGAGCTCGGACACCGGCGACGGCATCGGATACATCCTCACCGCCGACGAATACGCCCAGAGCGGCTACGAAGTTACCGCGTCGTTTTACGGAGACGGGCTCGGCCAAATCTTTCTCGACGCCGCGACCGCCATGGCCAAACAGGTCGCGCAACCGGCCAAGTAACGCTTAACGCAAATTGGCGAGTGGTATACTGTCCATGAGGACGAAACGATGGCGCCGGAAAGAATGCGCGAAATCCTGCTGAAATATCGCCAAGGTCTTGCCGCGGCACTTGGGAACGACCTCGTGCGCGTCATCCTTTACGGCTCTCAAGCCCGCGACAATGCCCATGACGGTTCGGACATCGATGTTTTATGCGTGATGCGTGGTCCGTTTGACTATGGAAAAGTCATTGAAGAGACTTCCGAACTGACAGCGGCGTTGAGCCTTCAATACGACGTTGTTCTGTCGCGGGCGTTTGTTACGGAGCACGAATACAACGAGCGCCAACTCCCCTTCTTGATGAATATCCGAAAAGAAGGCATCCCTGTATGATCAAGGCGCGTCGAGGATTTCGCGGATGCGCCTGATGAGTTCCGGCGAGGTGAACGGTTTCTGGACCAGCCCGTAGCCGCTCTCGCGAAGGGCGTGGTCGGCAATTGAGTGCCCGGCATAGCCGGACATGATGAGCACCTTGAGTTGAGGCCGGTTGCGGCAGAGCTGCAACGCCAGTTGATGCCCGTTCATGTGCGGCATCAGGAAATCCGCCAAGAGCAGATGGATCGGCTCGGCATGATCCTTCTCGAGTGCGGCGGCGGCTTCCGCGGATGGAGCCTCAAGCACGTTAAACCCCTGGCGGGTAAGCATCTGCACAATCAACTGGCGGACCGCCCGCTCGTCTTCAACCACCAGGACCGTTTCGGATCCGCGCAGCGCCGCCGTGGATGCGGGAGCGGCGGCTGTTTCGGCCTTTTCCTTCACGAGCGGAAAATAAGCGCTGAAGGTTGAGCCGCGGCCGAGTTCGCTCTCGACGGTGATAAACCCCCCGTTTTGGCCCACAATTCCGCGAACAGTGGGCAGACCGAGGCCAGTGCCGGCGCCGTTGAGCTTGGTAGTAAAAAACGGCTCAAAAATCCGTGCGCGGGTCTCCTGGCTCATGCCGCAGCCCGTGTCTTGGACCGCGATCCGGGCGTAACGGCCGGGAGGGCATGATTCGGGCCGCCCCGCAAATTCTTCCCCTACCTCGGCCACGGCCGTCTCGATCTTGAGCATGCCGCCGGCCTCCATGGCGTCGCGGGCGTTGACCGCCAGGTTCATCAGGACCTGCGTCAAGTGCACCGGATCGATCAGAATGCGCGCGGGATCCTCGCAAGAATCCGTGACAAGCTGGACATCGTCGCCCATCACGCGCCGCAGCATCTTGGTCGTTTCTTGCAGGGAGAGATTGAGGTCGATCACCTTGGGCTGGAGCACCTGTTTGCGGCTGAACGCCAGTAGTTGCTTGACCAACTGGCCCGCGCGTTCCGCCGCTTCCTCGATATAATGCAGGCGGCCGAGCGCCTCGGGCATGCCCTCCAAATGGGCGTGCAAGACCTCCCCGTACCCTGAGATTATGGTGAGCAGGTTGTTAAAGTCGTGTGCGATGCCGCCGGCCAGCCTGCCGACGCACTCCATTTTTTGCGCCTGGAGCAACTCCTCTTCGGCCAGTTTCCGCTCCGAGACGTCGCGCGCAATGCACACCACACCCTGCACTTCTCCCTGCGAATCGAAGAGCGGGCAGCCCCGCTGTTCCAGCGCGTGCACAGTGTCCCGGATGTCAATGCATCGGTATTGCACGCCGGCCGGCTGTTTTTCCGTCAGCAGTTGCTCCAGGTGTTGCTGGAAAAGCCCCCGATCATCCGGATGGACGCGCGACTGCCACGTCACTTGGTTTGACACATAATCTTGTGGCGGGATTCCTGAAATAATCTCCACCGCCGGGTTGGCGCTGGTGACGTGGCCTTCCTTGTCAAACACCAGCACCGCGTCGGCGGCCGTTTCCAGAATCAGCCGGTAATATTCTTCGGACAGGCGCACCCGCTCATGCAACAGGTGGTTGGCCAGCATCCGGGCCGCCCGATCCGCGGCAAACGACAGGGTGTGCTCACTGTCCGCGGTAAAGAAACCAGGGTTCGAATGGCTGAGATTCAGGACGCCCACAAGCCGGCCCTCGACCATCAGCGGGAAGCACAGCAGGGAGCGGGGGGCCACGCTGGTCTGATTGATCGCGACAAATCGCGTGTCGAGGCTGGAATCCGCCACGCACAGGGGCGTGCACGTTTGGGCGACAGCGCCGGCAACGCCCTCGCCCAGTTTAAAGTTGCCGGCGGGCCACGCGTCAGGCTCGAAATACCTGGCGCGGTCTTCCAACGGGCTGCACGTTGCCCTCAACTGCACTTCACATTTGGAGGCGTTCAACAGAAACAGCGAACAGTTTTCCGCGGCCAGGCTTGACGCCACGGCTTCAACGATACGGCAGCAAACGCTTTTTAACCCTTTGAGCGGGTCGTCCAGTTGATCCATTTCGCGCAGGATTGACAGGATCTGTACAAACCGCTCAGAACGGCGCGTTACGTTCTGCAACGCTTCCGCGTACTCCTGCCCGGCCTTCTCTTTACCCGTCATCGACTGTGCTTTCCCACTAAAGCGCCTCTAAGAACTGACGCGTCTCGTCACGCACCAAAGACAGCTTTCCGAGGGATTTCTCCCAGTCCTCGCGAGGCATGTTCAGCATGGCGAGCAGTGCTGCGTCCGGCTTGACCTCTTCACTGTCGCCGGCGGAGCCAAAACCCGCCGTGATCGAAAGCAGATTTCCAATAGCCACGGCAAGCACGATTTCCCGGTCCGCGCCAGCATAAGTCCTGGCGTGGAACGCATGCGCACTCACACTGCCGATTACGGCAGGAAGCCGCCATTTTTCCATCAGCCACTGGCCGGCCCGGCCATGCGTAATTCCCAGCCGGTCCAGTTCGATATCGGCAAGAGGCTTTCCCGTGGCCCGAGCCTCCTCCACAATGTCCTTGTATTCGGCCTTCAAGGTGACCGCCAGAACGTACTTGCCGATGTCGTGCAGCAGGCCTGCCGCAAACCATTCTTCTTTATTCCCTTCATGGCAGTATTCTTCCGACAGAATCTGCGCGGCCTTTGCGGCCCCAAACGAGTGCATCCAGAAATCCAACGGATCAAATGCGGACTGGTTGCGCTTAATGACCGCGTCAAACACCGAGGTCGCAAGCGCCAGGTACCGGGTTTCATTGAATCCAAGCACCACAACGGCTTGTCGAACCGAGGCAACGCTATTGGGCAACCCGTAAAATGCCGAGTTTGCCAGGCGAAGCAACCGTGCGCTGATAGCATGATCCCGTTCGAGAAGCACCGTCAGATCGCTGGCAGAAGACCTGTCATCTTTGGTCATTTGCAAGATCTTATCCACAATGACAGGCAGAGTGGGCAGGTCTTGAAGCTCCAATAACTTCAACAGAACACGCCGGTCATGCATGGTATGACTCCCCCAGTTCCATCCTACATTAGCATGCGCCTATACATTTGTCAAGATTAGCAAAAAAGCGTCTGTTCAGGTTAAAGTTAAAGGAGCTACAGTCATTTGTGCGGGCAGCACAACCCGACCTGATTTGAATGCTTGAATGCTATTATGTATGAGGTATTGCCATGTCAGTTCATTCACGGCGGCACCCTCGGAAAAAGGAGAATGAAAATGGAACGGCGAGACTTCTTAAAAGCAGTGACGGCGGCTACTGTGCTGGCGGGCACGGAAGGCGCCGTGGCGCAAGAACCGGCATTGCAGCCGATCGCGTTGCCGGCGCCTGAGAAAGAGGGCGGCTTAACAGTTTTGGCGGCGCTTTGGGCACGCAAGACGACGCGGGCCCTCAGTAACAAGCCGCTCCCGCCACAGGTGTTGTCGAACCTTTTGTGGGCGGCATTCGGCGTGAACCGGGAGAAAGCGGCCTTTAACAAACCCGGCCGGACCGCGGCGTCGGCGAGCAATTCGCAGGAGATAGACCTTTATGTGGCCATGCCGGAGGGTGTGTATGTGTACGAGGCTGTGCCGCATCGTTTGGCGCCGGTTGCGGCGGGGGATTTCCGCGAACGGTCGGGCAGGCGCGGCGCGGCGTCGGCGCCGGTCAACATTTTCTACATCGTCGACACGGCCCGGTACGATACGGGCAGCGGCCAGCCCGACCGCCGGATTGGCGACCCGGAAGTGCAGAAATCCTATTACTACACCGATACGGGCCTGATAGCGCAGAACGTGTATCTGTTTGCGGCATCGCAGGGGCTGGCGGCCTGGTTCCACAACTGCGACAAGGAAAATACCCTGAGTGAGTTCAAACTACGCCCGGAACAGCGGGTCCTGTTTGCGCAAAGCGTGGGATATCCGTCGGTAGGCTGAGAAGGCCTGTTAGACTGAGGAAGATGCGCCGGCGAAGTTCAGGAAGCTTGAGACGATTTCGCACAGCTTGTTGAAACTGTCGACCTTCGCGAAGAAACACAGCCGCAGCGGCGGGTGTTCGTCGACAATGCTTCCTTCCGACCCGGCGCCGGTGAAAATGCAGATGGGTATTTTGTGCAACTCGGGCCGGGTGGCCATCTCAGACAGAATCTGGCGGCCACCCATCCCGGGGAGGTTGAGGTCCAGGACGATAAGGTCGGGCGGCGCTGTGTTGCCGGCGGCGATCTTTTCAAGATAAGTCCAGGCGTGAAGACCGTTATCAAAAACCGTGACGTCGGCCTCAGCAGAACATTCCGCCAAAGCCGCTTTAAAAAGATAAACGTCCCCTGGGTTGTCTTCAACCAGAAGGATTCTCAATTTTCTTCTTGTCACGACAGAGACCTGACGGATATAGCGGTCAAGAACACTGAACAGTTGCGGCTAGAATCTAATACTTCTATAACAATATGGGTTCAAAAGTCAAGAAAAACGAGCAAAAACAACCCTACACAGGCCACGGGTCTTAAGCTATATGACAGTTAACTAATATTGTCTGGAGTGTCGACTATGGAACGCAGAGAGTTTATAAAGCTTGCAGGCGCCGGGGCCGTGTCGTTGGCTGCGGGATCGCCGTTGGGACAGGCCCAGCCGGAAAACACGCCGCGGCCCAACATACTGTGGATCACGTGCGAAGACATGAGCCCAACTCTGGGCTGCTTTGGCGACTTGTTTTCGATATCGGCCAACCTCGACGCGCTCGCGCAGCAAGGGGTCCGGTACGGGTGCGCGTTTACGCATGCGCCGGTGTGTGCGCCATCGCGGTCGGGGCTGATCACCGGCGTATATCCGCAGACGCTGGGGACGCACCACATGCGGTCAAAGGCGCCCATGCCGGTCGAGGTCCGTTGTTTTACGGAATACGTCCGTCAGGCCGGCTATTACTGCTCGAACTGCAGCAAGGAAGACTACAATTTTTTAACGCCGGCCACAGCGTGGGACGAGTCGAGCGAGAAGGCCCATTGGCGCAAGCGGGCCGAGGGCCAGCCGTTCTTCAGCGTGTTCAACCTTACCGCCACACACGAAGGGCAGATCCGCCTGCCCGACGATGATTTCAAACGGCGGACACGCAGCCTTTCCGAATCAGAACGCCACGACCCCGGGCGCGTGCCCGTCCCGCCGTTCCATCCCGACACGCCGGAGGTCCGCAAGGATTGGGCGCAGTATTACGACTTGATCACGGTGATGGACAAACAGGCGGGCGACATCCTGCGGGAGTTGGAACAGGACGGGTTGGCGGAAGACACTATTGTGTTCTTTTTTTCGGATCACGGTGCGGGGATGCCGCGGTGCAAGCGGTGGTTGTACGATTCGGGCCTGCACGTGCCGCTGATCATCCGATTCCCCGAGAAGTACCGGCAGTTTGCGCCAGGGGCGGCCGGGTCGACGGTTGACCGGCTCGTGGGTTTTGTCGATTTTGCGCCGACGGTGCTCAGCTTGGCCGGAGTCGAGATTCCGGCGCATATGCAGGGCCTGGCGTTTCTGGGCAGCCAGGTCCGTGCGCCGCGGCAGTACGTCTACGCGGGTAGAGACCGGATGGACGAACGGTACGACTGCTCGAGGGCGATCCGCGACGGTCGCTATAAGTACATTCTCAACCTGATGCCGCACCTGAGCCGCGGGCAGTTCCAGCAGTACATGTACGAAATGCCGACGATGAAGGTCTGGGCCGAGTTGAAACGCTTGGGCAAGCTTCAAGGCCCGCCAGGTTTGTTCATGGAAGACACCAAGCCCGTCGAGGAACTGTACGACGTCCTAAACGACCCGTTCGAGATCAACAACCTCGCCGCAGACCCGCAATACGCAGGGAGGCTGTCCCAAATGCGCGAAGTGCTCACCGAGTGGATGAGAGAGATACGCGATCTCGGGCTGCTGCCCGAGTCGGAGATGTACAAGCGGGCCAACGGGCGTTCCTTTTACGAGCTTGGAAAGGACAACTACACGGTTCCGCTGGCGGGCCTCGATGCCGATGATGCCGCCGGGCGGTTCTGGGGCGTGATGCGACTTTACCAGCAACAGAAAGGAAGCTCGCCGGAATGGTTGGCCAAACTCGAGGCGCTGCTGGCCGATCCATCGCCCGCCGTGCGCGTCGCCGCCGCCGGATTGCTGCACCGATCCCGCCCCGAGAAGGCCCTCGACACGCTCATCCAGGAACTCCAAAGCCCCGACGAATGGGTCCGCCTCCAAGCCGCAAACGAACTCGACCCCCTCGGCCCCGCCGCCAAACCCGCCCTCGAAATCTTCCGCAAGCTCGTCGACGACCCAAACCAGTACGTCGTCCGCGTCGCCCAGCACGCCGTGAAGACATCGGATTCCGCGCCATGCGAATGATGGGCGCGGGAAACCGCGTCTCGCGGTACCTGGACCGCTCGCTCATAATCGTTGCTTGCGAATCCGTCGACTTGCCGCTATTGTGTAGGACAACGGTATTTTCTTAGTTTTGGGCTCTTAAGTGGCACAAATGGGAGCGTTGGCAAATGTCCATGACAACTAAACGTGTGGCGGGTATCCTATTCTTCTGTTTGATTTCCTTGTCGGCAAGGTGCGCTTCGGCAGAAGATGCCGACTTAACGTCGGCGTTCGACACAATTTCTTTCGCGGATGGTAGATCAAGAATTGCTGCTTCGTTTGATATAACCACTAAATCGGAATATCAAGGATTCCCTCAAATACCCTCAGGCATGCAGCAGAATGGGATCTTTTTTGCGGAGTCGCCCTATCAGGACAAGGAACACCATAAGGAGATCACGTATAGGCGGAATGGCGAGCAATATGATTACTCAAGCGCTATCTTACAGGCCGAATCGAATACATCCGAAGGCCATGAGGTTGTGTCAAGTTTTCAACGCTCGATATGGATGGGAAACAAGGGCGTAGATTTTTCGGCGGCGTCGGCGGACGCCGCCGGTAGTGCGACGCTTTTTTCCAGCAAAGACATTATTGATTCTGGATTAGAAAACTCTTTTGAGGCCAAAGAGGTAGTTACTGGCATTTTCCCATCCGACCCTGTGCCCTTTAGGGAAATCCTGTCTGCAAGCGAAGGCATTTCGCGCGAGAATGATGTATGCGATGGGGTTTCATGCGTAAGAATCACTTCGAAGTCACAGTACGGAGAACGACAAGTGTGGCTGGATCCGAAGACGCAGCATATAGTCAAACTTCGGGTACAAAAAGGCGAATCTGATTTGGTAGAGCGAGAGAAAGCCTTAAAAGATACTCGTATTAACACTTTCGGAGGTCCGTCCGGCTCGGCAGGGGTTTCGCGCGAAATAGTGGTAAGCGGCTTGCGCTATGAGACAATCAACGGCACGGAAATACTATCGGAATACACGGTAACCGATCAGCGTGAATATGCCGGAGGAGAAAAACAAACGCTTACACGGCACGTGAAGGCAAAAAACATTGATTTTGAGCCTGCATTTAAGGATGACGCCTTTCAACTTAGCAGCCTTCCGGAGGGGACTCGGCTTGGCGATTACGATCTCCAGATGACTGGACTAGAGCTTCAGAAGGGCGGACGGATCCATCTCTCGAGTGATGAGGCTATGCTGAAGGATATCGAGAAGGATGTCGAATCAATAGCCGACAATAAGATCGACACATCGGGTCAAACATCGCCTTTGCCTTCCGCTCCTGGTCAGACTGCAGCGAACTCCGAGCGCAAAGGCGTAAGGAGCTTGTTTCGCATATATCCAGTAGTAGGAACGGTGGCTTTTCTGGCGTTCCTGATTTTCTTGGTTATCGTGTGGAAAAGCCGGAGGCGCAATCAGCCAAACGCAAGGAATTAGCGGCTAAACCGGCCCTCGATGTCTTCCGCAAGCTCGAGGACGAGCAAAACCAGTACCTTGTCGGCGTCGCCCAGCACGCCGTAAGGACGTTGAGTCCGGAAGAAGCCATCAACGAGGCTGCGAAACAGTGAAAAGCACAAGCAAGGACGGTGTCTCAAGATTAGGCGCAACCATTCTGAAGGCCCGAAGGGGCCACTGAAATGCCTGCTGCGGATTCTGAGACAGCCTCCGGACTTGCGTCCTCCAAACAGGCTATTCTGGCCAGATATCGGCGGTGCGGGCTTTGAGGTCCGGCAGCAGGCAGGCCCATTTCGAGACTCGGCAGCCTGTAGGTCCGAAATTATTTCGGACCTACTATCCGGCGACTCGGGTGAGGTATGGGGTTTGGGGCGCAGCTAAATCCGCAATCGGCAATCCGCAATTGTTACAGTCCCGCGTGCCGGCGCAGCGATTCAATCTCGTCGTGGGAAAGGTGGCGCCACTCGCCTTCTCGCATCCCGCTCACGTTGATTCCCCCGAATTCGACTCGGCGCAGCGTCTTCACGGGATGGCCGACGGCTTCGCACATCCGTTTGACCTCGCGTTTGCGGCCTTCGTGCAATGTGAGCCGGATGAAGGTTGCATCGCGGGCCTGCTGGATTATGTTTACTTTTGCGGGCGCGGTGGGTCCGTCCTCGAGATCGACGCCTTTGGCCAGGCGTGCGGCGGTTTCGGGCGTCATCGCGCCTGAGATCCATGCCCGGTCAGTCTTTTCGAGGTCGAGTTTCGGGTGCATGAGACGGGACGCCCGGTCGCCGTCGTTGGTGAGCAGGCGCGCGCCGTCCACGTCCATGTCGAGCCGGCCCACCGGAAACACTCGCGAGCCGGCCCCGGCGACCAAATCCAGCACGGTTTTGCGGCCGTGGGTGTCTTTGGCCGTCGTAACGACGCCGCGCGGCTTGTTCAGCACGATGTAGACGAGCCGCTGTTGCGCCACCGGCACGCCGTCCACTTCAATTTTGTCGGATTCGGGCTCAACGGTCTGGCCGATCGCCGCCACAACCCCGTTGACGCGGACGCGGCCGTCGAGGATGAGTGTTTCGGATTCGCGGCGCGACGCGACCCCGCATTCGGCCAGGTATTTCTGCAGCCGGACCACTCCGTCAGCCCATCTCTCGTAATTCTTCGATCGACGGCAACTCTTTCAGGCTGGTCAGCCCGAAATGGATGAGGAATTCGTCCGTGGTCCGGTAGAGTTTTGGCCTGCCGGGAAGTTCGGCTATGCCCGAAACTTTGATCAGGCGCTTTTCCTGCAGCGCGTCGAACGCGTACGACACGCTGACGCCGCGGATCGATTCGACATCGGCGCGAGTGACCGGCTGGCGGTAGGCGATGATGGCGAGCGTCTCGAGAATGGCGCGGGACAGCCGCTTGCTCTTCTTGATCTGAAACAGCCGGCGGACGTACGGGGCGTGTTCGGGCTTGGTGACGAGCTGATAGCCGCCGGCTATCGATTTCAGCGTGTATGGAAGCGGCATTGACTCGATTTCGGCCTGCAACTCCTCGAGAAGATTGACGATGACCTCGCTGTCAATCCCGCCGAGCGCCTCGGCGATCCGCGGGGCGCTGAGCGGCCGGTCGCTGACGAACAGCAGCGCGTAAATGGCCTGCCGCGTCTCTTCCCGGCCGAGCATCTCGACCGCTTCTAGCTCTTCGGTCTCCGCGTCCGCTTCCGCGGACGTTTCCGGTTGGTTCTGATCGATTTCGTCTTCAGGCATGAGGCCGCCTCAAAGGGTCTTGCCCGCGAGATGCACGAGCGGTTCGATTTCTTTCATCAACTGGAGGAAACGGGCCGGTTTCAGCGACTGCGCCCCATCCGAAAAAGCTTCTTCAGGCCGCGGGTGGACCTCAATCAGCAGCCCGTCGGCCCCGGAAACCACGGAGGCTTTTGCCATGGGCGTGACAAGGTCCCAATGGCCGGTGGCATGGCTGGGATCGACAAACACCGGCAGGTGCGAAAGCTTCTTGAGCAGGGGCACGGCGCTCAGGTCGAGCGTGTTGCGCGTCTCGGTTTCGAAGGTTCGGATGCCCCTCTCGCACAGCACCACGTCCCGGCCCCCTTCAGACAGGATATACTCGGCCGACATCAAAAACTCGTTTATGGTCGACATCATCCCGCGCTTGAGCAGCACCGGCTTGCCGGTCCTGCCGACTTTTTTGAGCAGGCTGAAGTTCTGCATGTTTCGCGCGCCGATCTGGAGCATGTCGGCGGATTCGGCCACCAGGTCGACCTGCCCGCATGTCATCACTTCCGTGACGAACGGCATCCGCGTCTCCGCGCATGCCTCTTTCAGCAGGCGCAACCCCTCCTCCTCGAGCCCCTGGAACGCGTAGGGAGAGGTCCGCGGCTTATAGGCGCCGCCGCGCAGGATCGTGGCGCCGGCCTGTTTGACCGCGTGGGCCGTCTCGATAATCTGCTGCCGCGACTCGACGCTGCACGGGCCCGCTATCACGCAGAACCGGCCACCGCCGATGGTCACCGGGCCCACCCGCACCCGCGTGTCTTCTTCATGCGCCTCGCGGCCCGCCAGCTTGAACGGCTGGAGGATCGGAAGGACTTTTTCCACATGCGGCAACGATTCGAGCGACTGCAGCCGGAACTTGCCGCGCTCGTCGCCGACCGCCGCGATGACGGTCCGGTTGGTCCCGACAATCAGGTGGGCCTTGTAGCCCAATTCTTCGATTTTACCGACCACGTAGTCGATATCTTCCTGTTTGCGGGAGGCCATCACAATTACCATATAAGCTTGACCTTATAAAGAATAGGAGTCTTTCGGGCAGTGATAAGGAAAGTATACTCGGCAGGGGTGTTGAAAGCAAAAGCAGCCCGTAGGCGCGGTCGTCTCGCCCGCGCCGTCCACACCACTGGCTATGTTCAACGGTCACGGCGGCGGTAAAGTACGGAGCGGAGCGACGAACGCTGCTTGCGATCAACTCGCTTGTGATTTAGAGAGTAGCTTGGGGCGTTGACGGCGCGGGCGAGACGACCGCGCCTACCACTATGTTCAACGGTCACGGCGGCGGTAAAGTACGGAGCGGAACGACGAACGCTGCTTGCGATCAACTCGCTGGTGATTTAGAGAGTAGCCTGCGGCGCTAACGGCGCGGGCGAGACGACCGCGCCTACTTATTCGGGTTCGACGAGGACGGCTGTGCCGTAGGCGAGCAACTCGGACGCGCCCTGCATAAAGATGGAGGAGGTGGCGAACCGCGCGTCGACCACGGCGTTTGCGCCGAGTTCTTCAGCCCGGAGGGCCATCCGATCGAGGGATTGTTCGCGCGATTCCGCGAGCATCTTGGTATATTCGGGGACTTCGCCGCCCACGAGGTTTCGCAACGCCGCGGTGATGTCCTTGCCGATGTGGCGGCAGCGCACCGTGTTGCCATAGACGAGCCCGATCGTCTGGACAATGCGCATGCCCGTGATCGTGGACGAGGTGACGATAATCATCGCTGAATCTCCCTGCTGTAGCGGTCGATTTTCGCCAGGAACAGCCTTTCGCGGAGTACCGAAACAAAAATTATCAGGAGGCCCACTACCGGGACTGCAATGAGGATCTTCACGAGCGCCGATGCCCACGGCTCCATCATGAACAGCCAAATCCCCAACACGACCAGCGCCACGGCCCCCACCACAAACGCCACCCACCCCGTCTTTCGCTCAATCCGGTTATAGGCCCCGGCAAGAAACGAATCCCACACTTCATCGGGTGGGATCTCGATCCGGAGTCTGTCCGTCGCCGCCACGATCCGGGCCAGTTTCTGGTATTCGGCGCTGCACCGGGGGCATTCGGCCAGGTGTTTCTGAAGCTTCTGGTTCGAGAGTTCGTCAAGTTCCCCGTCGAGGCGGCCGGACATCATCGGCTGGAACTGGTCGCAGTCATTCGGCATGGCTAACCCTCCTTACGCGAGCCCAGCGAAGACACTTTCACGTCTTCGAGCAGCCCGCGCAGGTTTACGCGCGCCGAATGCAGGCGCGACATGACGGTGCCCTGGGGAATTCCCAGGCATGTGGCGATTTCGGCATAAGACATCTCCTGCAGATGCCTCAAAACGAGGATTTCACGTTGATCGTGGGGAAGTTGAAACATGGCGGCCGAGATAGCCTTGCTCAACTCGCCGAGTTCGGCGGTTCGGTCGGGCGTTTCGTCGTCCGGGGGGTCGTATCCTTTGTCGACCATGTCGTTGAGTGAGATTTCGCCGTGCCGCCGTTTCTTGCGCAGGAAGTTCAGGCACACGTTGCGGATGATTCGGTGCAGCCAAGGGTAGAACGGCAGGGATTCATCGAACCGGTTCAGGGCTTTAAAGGCTCTGGCAAACGATTCCTGGGCCAGATCCACCGCGTCTTCCCGGTTGCCAACAAACCCGTAGGCGACGATGTAGGCTTTCTTTTGATAGGTGCGGACAAGCGACTCGAATGCGGCGGGGTTGCCGCCGATCGCCTGGTGAAGAATCGCTGCTTCGTCCGATGCCATACGTGCCGGCCTTCTATTAAACACTTTGTACACTGGACGAAACAGTTTATTCGGTAAAAGAAACCTGTTCAAGCCAACCGCCCATTTCGGGGATTGCGCGCCGGGTCCCGCCAATATGTTGGGCGGCCAAATCGTGGGTTGCGGCCAAACCGGCGGCCAATTAATCGTAGCGGTTGCCAATAGCTATCTTCATCGGCAATAGGGCTTTGCCTATCGAGTTGGGCGCGTAAATCACTTCCACATCCTCCCCCGTATCGCGCGCCATCAGAAAATATTCCGAACACCAATCGTCGATGGTGTCTTTCCCGCGCATTTTGGCGCCCGCGGGACCTTCAAACTCGACCGCCGCGGAGAAGAACGTCCGGCCGTTGATCCAGGCCGGCAGCGGCTTAAGCGCAACCACCTTGCCCTTGTATAAACGCCCCCTCGACAACACCTTGCGCGTGACCGCGAGCCTGTGAAGCCCGACAATCGCCACCGCCAGCGGAGCTACCACGATTAAGGCAGGCAGCCGTGATTCTCCCTCCTTGGGCGGGTCGACGACAGAAAACATAATGGCTATGAATATCGTGAAACCAACTCCCATAAGGAGTAGGAACAGGGCAATAGGGCTTCGCGCCCGCCGCCAGATTTCCGACGGCACACGGCGCGGCGCCGGCTGATCCATCATTTGGCTTATCCGGCCCAACATCGCGGCGACCCGCGGGTTTTCCTGCACTGCCTTTACGTCCATTCGCTACAACCTCCAGTTAGAAATTACCTTGTACGGGGTCCTTTATTCGTTTCGGAGTTGCGGCAGCGCGGCTTGTTGGTCGAGTTTTCCGGCTTGAACACGCGGCGATATGCACAGTTGTCCCGGTTGGGCCGGTCGAGGCGTGCAACGAGCGGCGCCGGGTCAGGCCGATTCCTTTTCGTAGCGGATGTACCAGACGGTGCCGGCGATGAAATAGAGCAGCGTCGGCCAGATGATGTGTATCTTGAACGAGGCGAACCGCTCGACGTAGCCGTCCGCCCCGGCCAGGAAAATCCAGATCGGCCAGAGGATGCAGATCGCCAGGGACGCCGCCGCGGCGATCCCCGTCATCCAGAACAGCCCGCTGTAGGGCTTGGTCTGTTTAGGCGGCGCGGGTGCGCCGGAGCGTGGTTTCTGTTGGGGAAGCTCGGGCAGCTTTTCTCTCGCTCCGGCCACGGATGAGAAGGCAATGTAGAGGATGGCCGTCAGCAGCCAGATTGGCACGAACAGGAAGAACAGGTGCAGCGTGCCGGACCAGTTCAGGTAGAACGCGACGGCCATGCCGATGCCCCAGCTTGCCAGGGCCGGCCAGCTTACCATGAGCTTCTTTTTTGTCACCCAGTATTGTGTAAACCCGATTTTCGGGAAAATCCAGTGCTCGACGACCACGATGGCGCCGACCGGCATCAACAACAGCCCGTAGATGCCCACAAAATTGAGCAGGTAATTGAACACGAATGGTGAGCAGGCGATCAGCGTTGTCAGAGCGCCGACAAACAGCGTCACCAGCCACCGCGGCCACCACGGCGTCACCGCCTGGAGAGCCAACCCCGCGCGGTACAAGGTCGGGTTTGACGTAGTCCAGCCCGCCAGAATGACGCAGATGATGCCTGACAAGCCAAGTGCCTGCCACGCTACCGCGCCCGCATCGAGGTTCAGCAGGCTCTTTTGTACGATGATGGCCGCCGCGGCGCCCATGATGCCGGCGCAAATCCACGCCAGGTAATGGCCGAGAAACATCCCAAACCCCGAGTAAAAACCGTAATACCACCGCGGCGCGTAGCGCAGCACCGCCATGTCCGACAGGCCCGCGTGCATCGCCAGGTTGCAGATCCAGGCGAACGCCGCAACGTGCCAGAACCCGATTGCCTTAATGCCTTCCGGGTTGACGCCCGTCCAGACCTTTTGCGACGCGATCACCCAGAAGTCGTGCAGGCTGTGAATCCCGCCGCCGGATGTCGTGCCCGCCAGCGTCGGCAGCATCGCGATCGCACCGGCCATGAACATCAAGAACATCCAGGGCGAACAGACTTCGGAGAATTGCGACAGCCGTTTGAACCCCAGGATGGCCAGCGTGACCACGACGGCACCCACCGCGACAACCACAAACACGAACCGGATGTCGGTCGGAATGATACCGGTCTGTTCAGGAATGCCGAACGGTATGCGAACCGCCGACGCGGAAACCGTGATCATGCAGCCCGCCAATATGCAGAACAAGACCGCGTTGAGGATATTGTAGATGGTCGTGGTCGCCGGCCCGGCAATCTGGCGCAGGTACCAGTACAGTGTGAGCCGCGTCCGCACGGCAATCGGCGCACACACAAACGTCCACGACAGAACCGCCAGCAGGTTGCCCAGAAGCAGGCCCACAAAGATGTCCATCGGCGAGGCGCCCCATTTCACGAACATCGCACCGATCACAAACTCCGTTCCCGCAACGTGTTCGCCGCTGAACAGGCCCGCAAAATGCCGGCCCGGTTGCAGCTTGTCATCCGACACCGGTTCGCGCTCGAACTCGTACAGCTTGTCCAGTGCCTCGACGACCCGGCTCTCTTGCTCCGGCATTACGGCTGCGCTCTGACTCATATGACTTGCCCTCCAACGGGTTCATTCGTGCCGCCGCTATCTTACCAAGCCAGTCCCACCCTCAACAACGTTCAGGGTGCGGGTGTCGCTTCGGTTCATTTGTGGAGCGTCAGCCGCGCTTGAACTACGGCCAGGCCCTTGCGGCTATGGACGTATCAGACGCGAATACGCATTCTTTCCAGGCAAGGTTCAAACCCTTTCCTGTGGAATAACCGCCGGGCATTTTCATTGAATTGCCAAACGGACAACTCCACACTGAGGCCATTAAGACTCTTGGCCATAGCAAGAGATTCATCAACCAAGGCCGCACCCACGCCTTGCCCCCGGGATTCCGGCGCCACTGCCAACTGCTCCAATTCAAGAAACTTTCTGGGCCGCACATAGGCGTTGCCAGCACGCTCATTCACACGAATCATGGCATACCCAAGCACCTTGCCATTATCGACCGCCAGCAGAAACGTCACTCCGGAATCCTGGATCGCATTAAGAACAAACGCGCAGATTTCCGCTTCATCAAACGAGCGAAAGTAGCCCGGTTCGTGTTCAACATGAAGATTCTGGACGACCCGGTTCAGGCGCACAAT
>JAPLKX010000472.1 GCA_026387845.1 Candidatus Hydrogenedentota bacterium
CGGGCGGCATGATCGTCATGGACGGACACACCTGCATAGTCGACGTGGCCAAGTATTTCATGGGTTTTTTGAAGGATGAGTCCTGCGGGACGTGCTTCTCGTGCAGGAAGGGCACGCAACGGATGCACGAGATACTCGAGGACGTCACCGAGGGCCGCGCCACCGTCGAGCAGTTGGACCTGCTGGAGGAATTGGCGGGCGTTGTCAAAGACACCACGCTGTGCGGGCTTGGCCAGACCGCGCCGAACCCCGTGCTGTCCACGTTACGCTACTTCCGCGATGAGTACCTCGAGCACATCGAGCGCAAGCGGTGCCCGGCGGGGGTGTGCAAAGCGCTGATCTCCTACTCGATTGGCGAAAAATGCACGGGCTGCCGGGTGTGCGTAAAGGCCTGCCCGACCGGTGCAATCAGCGCGCTCCCGCGCGACGGCGAGCGCAAACAGCGCCACGCCATTGACTCGGGAAAATGCACCAAGTGCGGGACCTGCAGAAGCCTGTGCAAGCAACAAGCGGTGGAGGTCGCCTGACTTCATGGACGCGATGACTACGCTTACCATCAACGGTTTGGAAGTGACAGTCGATTCGGGCATGACCGTCCTAGAAGCGGCCCGATTCCTCGGGTTTCCCATCCCGACCTTGTGCCACATGGACGGGTTGTCGCCTTACGGGGCGTGCCGGCTGTGTGTGGTCGAAATTGGGGAGGGGCCGAGGGCGCGGCTCGTCAGTTCGTGCACGTATCCGGTGGAGCCGGGGCTGAGGGTGCGCACGGCGTCGAACCGCGTCATTCGGGCCAGGAAGCTGATTCTCGAACTGCTGCTGGCGTCATGTCCCGAGTCCAAAATCATCCAGGACATGGCCTCGGCCCACGACGTGCGCCAGCAGCGGTTCCGTCAAGAGCACGAAACCTGCATCCTGTGCGGGCTGTGCGTGCGGATGTGCGAAGAGCAGATGATGGCCAAGGCGATCGGGTTTCGCGGCCGCGGAGTCAAGCGCAGCATTGGAACGCCGTTCGACGCCAAATCCGAAGAATGCAGGCTGTGCGGCGGGTGCATTTACGTTTGCCCGGCCTGCCAGCTCCGTTGCACGTATACCGAACCAGAGAAAGCGGTTTGCGGCGGGTGTGCAAACCTCGCGCCGCCTTGCATTCAAAAAGAAGGTTTCGACGACATGTTGTGTTATATGGCGCCCTGCGTGGCGTGTGAAATGCCAAAACAGGCATAGGCGCGCGAAACGCGCATGCGCGCGCGCGTGTGCGCGGAAAGGAAAAAACCTACCATGTCCAGCACGTTTTCCAAAGTCAATGCGTCCGCGGCTACACTTACCAAGAACCGCACGGGCGACTCGGTGGTTCCGGCTTCGGGTCTGTGCGTAACGTGCGTGGACGGGTGTATCGGGATGTGCGAGGTCGGCAAATCCGCCTACAGGGGGCACGAGGTCCTCTATCCCCAGCCGTTCGGCGTCATCACCACCGCCGCCGAGAAAACCTATCCGGTCGATTACTCCCACTTCAACATCATGGGAACCGCGGTCGGCGCGCACGGTATCGAGGCCGACAGCGACAAGGCCGTGTTTCCCGCCGTCAACCTCGAGATGCGGTTTGGCCACGATAACGGGATCAAATACCGGTATCCCTGGCATATCCCCGGGATCGGCTCGACCGACGTCGCCAAGAACAACTGGGAAGGGCTGGCGATTGGTTCGGCACTCGCCGGCACCGGGCTGACCATCGGCGAAAACGTTGTGGGGATGGACATGGAAGCTGTTTTCAAGGATGGCAAGGTAATTGACACAGTGGACCTCAAGCGGCGCGTCGTCCTGTATCAGCAGCATCAACGTGACGGCTACGGCGCGATTATTGTTCAGGCGAATGTGGAAGACAGCCGGCTCGGCGTGCTCGAGTACGCGATCGAGAAGCTCGGCGTTCTGTGCGTTGAACTAAAGTGGGGGCAAGGCGCAAAGGACATCGGCGGCGAGGTCAAGATCGCCGACCTCAAAAAAGCGCAGAAACTCTACGAGCGCGGCTACATTGTGCTGCCGAATCCCACCGACCCCGATGTCATCCGCGCGTTCGAGCAGGGTTCATTCAAGGCATTCGAACGCCACTCAAGAGTCGGCATGGTCGAAGAGGAATCGTTTGCCAAACGTGTTGAGCAACTGCGCGGCGCGGGCGCCAAGTACATCTTCCTGAAAACCGGCGCGTACAGGCCCGCCGACCTCGCCAGGGCTATCGCGTACGCCTCGCGGTACCGGCTCGACCTGCTCACGGTCGACGGGGCGGGCGGCGGCACCGGCATGAGCCCGTGGCGCATGATGAACGAGTGGGGCATCCCGCCCGTACACCTCCACTCGATGCTCTATCAATACACCGACCGACTCGCCAAAGCCGGCAAATACCTCCCCGCGCTCGCCGTCGCCGGCGGGTTCGCATTCGAAGACCAGATCTTCAAGGGTCTCGCCATGGGCGCGCCGTACGTCAATCTCGTCGGCATGGCCCGTGCACCTATCGCGGCCGCGATGGTCGGCAAAACCATTGGGCGAACCATCGACTCCCGCCAAGTGCCCGTGTACATCTCGCGGTTCGGCTGCTCCAAAGACGAGATTTTCGTCACCGCGGTCGATGTCCGCAGAAAGTGCAACGGCAATTTCGACAAGATCCCCACGGGCGCGTTGGGCTTGTACACGTATTATGAACGCCTCGCCCAGGGGCTCAGCCAGCTTATGGCCGGCAGCCGGAAGTTTTCGCTCGAGTACATGGCCAGAACGGACCTCGCCGCACTCACCCACGAGGCCGCCGATATTTCCGGCATCCCTTACGTGATGGATGTGGATCGCGAAGAAGTGGAGAAAATTCTCAGCCTGTAAACACACTGCAAGCCCGGCGTGCATATTCGCTGACTGATGTTCAAGGCACGCCGTCGAACGCACCACACGGATCGAACGTGAGATCCCCGTCATTCCTGTGGTGCTCGAATCCCACAATTCACCTGCGCTGCTCAGGTGTTCCGCGACCGCAAAACGTTTTGACCGCGTCGCACTGCACCTGTATGATGGCCGCGGGCAGTTTATACCGGAAACCGAGAGTTTTAGTACGTAGAGGAGACGTCTCGTGAGAGGAATGGCAGTTTTGGTAATTGTGATGATCCTTGCAGGTTTCACGGCGCCGGCGTACGCGGCGGATTCAAGTAAGGTTGCTGCAACTACCAAAGTGAGCATTAAGGATGTTGAGCATGTAGTCGTCTACAAGGATCCAAGTCTGGCCCATGCATGCAATCAGGTCAGTATCGTCCTTCTGCGGAACGGCGAACTCTTCTTGGGTTTCAACGAGGAGAGATATCCCGTCCATGCCGACAGCGGCCAATCTTGCTTCATCAAATCGGCAGATGGGGGTAAAAGCTGGGACCCTGCCACCAAGCGCGTAATCTGGCCCTACACCGAGTCCAATGGCAATTGGGACTGTGCCTTTTCTCAGAAGTCCGACGGGACTGTCCTGATGCACACTCGGGTGTGTAATTTCATCGCACCCAGGGGAATCAATTATGAAGGCGACCAATCGCTTGGAATGCCGCCTCCGGGGATGCCCGAACGCCTCAAGAGGCAAACGGGGTATGCTCTGCTCAAATCCACAGACAATGGCATCAGTTGGACTGACCCTCTTGAGGTTAACACGAGTCCTATCGCCAGCTCATCTCAATCCTGGTATGCTTGCGGAGGGTCGGGGGCGGGGCACATCATTGAACTTCCGGACGGAGGGTTGCTCATGCCCTTGGGCGGAACGCTGTCGGCGATAGGGGAAAACGGAGAAGAGACGTCCCGCTGCTTCTTGTTGAGATCCGATGATGGCGGTGACAACTGGGAGTACTGGTCGACTGCAGCGTATGACCCGGCCAGCATTATCAGCTTCGCGGAGCCGGGCATGGCGCGCCTGCGCGACGGCAAACTGGTGTGCTTGATCAGGACCCAGCACAAACCAAATCGGCAGGACAACATGTGGTTCACCTGGTCGGATGACGATGGAGTCACATGGAGCCCACCCAAGAGAACGTCTCTCTGGGGTTACCCGGCCGACGTTATGCAGTTGAAAGATGGACGAGTACTGGCGGTCTACGGCTACAGGAAGGAGCCGTGGGGCGTGCGTGGCTGCATGTCGGAAGACGGTCTGACCTGGGACATCGGCAACGAGTTCGTGATCAGGGAGGGGGGCGTGCCGCCGCCGTCGCTGGGCAGTGGCGCCCGTACTCTCCTGGATGCAATGATTGTGCAGCAATACTGGCATATCGGGTATCCGAGCGTGGCCCAGTTAGAGGATGGGACAGTGGTTGTCGCCTACCACGAGTACAGCAATGATGAGCACCCCATCCAGTACCTTATGTGTACCCGCTTCAAATTGTAGGTTTGGAACCGCGGGCTTCGATGCGTTGTCAAGATTTCACCACCCCACACATTGACATCTAGTGTAGTGAATCAGAATTGAAGCTACTTATTTAAACTCGCCGGGCTTGGTCCACTTCATGCGTCCTGTCAGACTCTGCGTCTCACCCCTTGTATTCTTCGCTTGCACCAAAGCGCCTGACGATATTGGCTACTTCACACTTGGCCTGGGCTGCAATCTCCGGCGTGGCAGCGACGGTTTCCCATCGAGCAAGACCGTCTTCACTCTGAGACATTCGCTGGCAGACCTGCAGCCAGTCCGGCGCGAGTTTGGCGCCGGCTTCGATGGCGAATGGTATTCCTCGTCGCATCATGGTGGCTTCCAGATCATAGCCGTTGGGCATACGGCTTATCGCCTTCGTTCCTTTCCGCTCAAAATGTTGCTTTACCGCATCGAGAGCCAAGGCTCTCGCTTCATCGGAAGGGAATTTGTACCCCCATTCCCGCTCACGCGCCGTCCTGGCCTGCAGATCAAACAATGCGTCGAACCGTTCCGGATGTTGCTTCCATACGCGCGCAACAAGCAGCGCAATATACAGGGTGTTTTCAGTGCAATATCTGCGCGCGGGCGCGTCGCCA
>JAPLKX010000476.1 GCA_026387845.1 Candidatus Hydrogenedentota bacterium
GCCTGTACTCGGCGTTAATCTTCTTCCCGACATCGAAACCTTCCACCACTTTGCCAAACGGGGAGAACCCCGTGCGGTCAAGCCGACCGTTGTCGTCAAGGTTGATGAAAAGCTGCGCGGTCCGCGTGTTCGGTCCGCCGGTTGCATACGTGATCGTCCCGGGAGCGTTCGTCTGTTTGACAGGGTCATCTTTCAGCCACTTCTTGTCCCATTCGGCTGACACCTTCGGATCCCCGTTGAGCCCGAATTGCACCACAAACCCGGGCAGCACCCGGAAAAACCGGTTGCCGTCGTAATAGTTCGCTTTCACCAGTTCTTCAAACCGCTGCGCACCGATCGGCGCCCAATCCCGGTGAACTTCAACCACAAAATCACCAGCGCTGGTCTCGAACTTCACTTTGAATACGTTGGCATCCGGTTTGCCTTCTGTAGCGGCGGGTTCTTTCACAGATTCCTCTTTTTCCCCGGCAGGCGCGGCGGCCTCCGCGTCGCTGTCCAGTTGGTCTTGCACTTCCTTCGCCTTTTTCAGCCGGTCAGACGTCATCCGATCCGGCTGAAAATGGTTCAGCACCAGCAGCCCCGCCGCCACAACCACCACGCCCGCGGCAATTTGTAACAATCTTTTCATGGCAGATTCTCCACACGTGCAGAAATCAATGTTAATAACGCTTAATCATACCTGTCGCAGGCTTCCCGCTGCAATCCCCCACCCCGGCCCCAATGGCCTACCACCCCAAGGCGGCCTCGGGAGACCCCAGACCTTCCCCGTAGGCTCTTATTCCTTCTCCTGGCGTTTTTGCCATTCCCGTTCGAGGCGCGGCTGGCTCTTCCAGCGCCGGTGCAGCCACAGCCACTGCCCCGGGTTCCGCTCCACCCCGCTGGCCACGACGTCCTGGCAACGCTGGCAATTCTCCACAATGGTCTCGCTGAGTTTTCCCCCCGCCAACGCGATCTCCGGCAGGATTTCCAACTCGTAGCGGCCGTCTTCGCCCCGTTGCATAAAGACCCCGAAGATCGGCGCTCCCGTCATCCGCGACAATACCACCGGCCCTATTGTGCCCCAGCACTCCCTGTCCAAAAAACGCAGCGGCACCCCGTTTTCCCGCGGGCTCTGATCGACCAGGATGCCCACGTGATAGCCCTCCCGCAGATACTGTGCCACCTCATGGGCCGCACCCTCTTTGGGTATAGTAACGATACCGCCGGCCCGCCGGGTCTTGTCCACATAATCATTCAGCACCGGGTCCGACAACGGCCGCACCACCTCCGCCACTTTCATGCCTTTGTTCGCCAGCGCCGGCGCAAGCCATTCCCAATTCGCCTGGTGCCCGCCGATAATAATCGCGCCTCGATCCCGAGGCAGCCGGTCAGCGCCTCTTATCGTCACGTATTTATCGAGAAATCGACCCCGCAATCGCTTGATCCGCGAAAACTCCGCCGCAACAATGCAGATGTTGTCCACACACTGCTTGAGCCGCCTGGCTTTCTCCGGCCTGCTCAGGCCGTCACCGTACACCAGGTCCAGGTTCGAGAAACCCGTCCGCCGCAACCGTGGAATAATAAGATACGCCGCACGACCTACCCCCAGCGCCAGCCAACGCGCCGCACCCAGCGGCAGCCGGTCAAGCAGCCACACAAACACCAGCGTCACCCGCGCCGCTATGTACCTTCTAACGCCGCGCCGTCTCATTCCGCATAGCCCACCACCCGTTGATTTTTCCCCTATAAAAATTGCGCGTAAGAAGCGACACTTTGAATCACCGGCGCAAGGTAAGAATTGTATACTGCTCTTGGATTGTCAATCCAATTCAATGGTTTCGCCGAGCGGCGAGCAGAACTTGCGCCTGCCGTTACCCGTCTGATCGTACATCCAATCAATGGCTTCAGGGTCGCCATGGACAAAGATCACGTTGCGCGGGTTCAGCCGGTTGATCTGTTCGTGCAACGCGCTTCGCGGGGCGTGCGCGCTGAAATGAAAATGGGCGATGTTCTCCAGCGTCACTTTCACGGCCGGCCGAGACGGGCCAAAATGGAGCACCATCCCTTTCTTGGCATGCAAGACCCTATACCCCAGCGTCTCCGGATCCACGTAACCGACAAAGAATAGCCCGTGATGCGGCCCCTGCACCATCTCCTCGGCTATCAGGGCCGACGGCGTATTCTCCACCATCATCCCCGACGTCGCCACAATAATGGCCGGCTCGGACAGGAGGTCCTGCACGTTGTCCCTGTTCCACACGTCGCCCACCCGGCCAAACCGGCTCAGCGGCCGCAACTCCGCTTCCGGGTGCAGGTAGTCCGGATACCTGTTGTACACCTCGTAGACGGCCCGGCCAAGCCCCGAGGCGTACACCGGCACGGGCGGAAGCTCGCCGTTGTCCTGGTATCGGGCGATGATATTGAGCATCTCCTGTGTCCGGCCAAGTGCAAACGCCGGCACAAGCACCGACCCGCCACGCGTCAAAACCTCCCCAATTCTCCGGCAAAACCGGTCCGCCTGCTCCTGGTACCGGGACTGGTCGGCGTCGAGATTGGCGCCGTACGTCGACTCGATGATGAGCGTATCCACCCTTTCGGCCTCGTCCAGCGGGTCGAGCCCCGCCATCAGTTCCTGGTCGGTGTCGCAGATGTCGCCCGTGTAGAACAGGGTGTGGCCGTCCGCACGCAAAAGGATGCTTGCGCTCCCCAGCACATGCCCCGCATGACGCAACCGGCCCACCAGGTCGCCGTTGCCGCACACGCTGAACTCCTCGTCCAGCCCAACCGCGACCGAGCTCTCCACCGCGTACTCCACGTCCTCATGCGTATACAGCGGATATCCCGGCACGTTCCGCTCCCGTGCGATTGTGCCCATCACCGAAACGCTGTTGTGAAGCATGCAGTCCATCACGCCCAGCGTGGCCGGCGTCGAGTAGGGGACCGTTTCCCGAAACCGCCGAAGCAGTTCGGGAACCGCACCGCAGTGGTCGACGTGAGCGTGCGAAATCAGCACCGCCTCCGGCGCCTCGCGAAGCAGCGAAAAATCCGGAAGCGCCTGAGGACCTTCCTTCTTCGGGTGGATACCGCAGTCCAGCAGGATCCTGTGGCCTTCCAGCTCGATCAGGTATGAATTTGCGCCGATTTCGCGGCCGCCGCCAATCGGCGTAAACTGTAACGGGGAAACCTTCTTCACGGGTGCAATCTTAAAAGTTAAGGGTAAACATTGTCAAAGCCGGATGTGGCGCGCGTCCGCGCACACGCGTCCGCGCACACGCGTCCTCGCGCACACGCGTCCTCGCGCACGCGCGTCCTCGCGCGCTTACAGGAACGCGCAGCGCGAGGCGTCCATCATCTCGAACAGATTAAAACCAATGCGACGGAGCACCTCATCAAGCCGGACCATCGGCAGCCCGAGCACATTCTGGTAACAACCGTCATACCGCGCAACCAAAAGGGTGCCGGGGCCGTCCACCGTGTACGCGCCCGCGCGATCTATTGGGTTAACAGTGTGGATAAACCGCTCAATTTCCCTGCCCGACAGTTCCCGGAACGTCACGTCCGTCGATTCATAGCCTTCTGCCGCCCGCCCCGTCGACGTATCCACCGCCGCAAGACCCGTCACGACCTGGTGCGTGTTCCCCGAAAGTCTCTCCAGCATCTGCCGCGCCTCGTCCGAATCGGCCGGCTTCCCCAGAACATGATCCCCCAGAAACACCAGCGTGTCCGCCGCGATAACCAACGCCGGCGACTCGAGCCGGCCCGCCACATCATCCCGTTTCGCGCGGGCGTTGACCACCACCATCGTGGCCGGGTCCCCCTCAAACGTCTCCTCGACACTGCTGGGAATGATCGTGAAATGCAGGCCCAATGACGCCAAAAGGGCACGGCGGCGCGGCGACGCCGACGCCAGCACGATCCCGCGCATCCGCGCGCTCATTCCGGCTTCACCCCCACCGGGCCCGGCAGCCGCCGGCCCTCGAGCTCCACCGTCTCGACCAGCCGGTCGTTCTCAATGATTTTCGTGCCTACCGGCACTTCCACCTGGGCCCTCGACGGATCCAGCGGCTGATTGATCCGGAAATCCGAAATGTCGATCAGTGTCTCCGACTCCTCATCGTTGATCACGTGAATCCGCACCGGCAGATAATCTTTTTCCATCAGGTACAGCCGGACTTCCTTGAACGGAACGGGCTGATCCTCGTGAGGCTTTGGCCGGATAGCGAGCCCTTTGGTCGCACCCGGCGCCGACTCGGCCGTCCCCTGCGGGTCGAACAACTCGAGGTTGTACGCCTGCCGCAGCGCGTCCGCGTTATCCTCGAACCCCAGGAAAAAAATCTCCGCCTCGGGGTTGTCGCCGATGTCATGGATCTCGACCTGCTCGATCTCCGGGATGTACTCATACGCCCGCTGCCCGTCAATCACGTAGGTCGCGCCAACCTCCGGTTTCTCGTACCGAAACACGATCCGCCGCGGTTTTACATACACCACGGAACCCTCGGTCACCCGCGTCTCTTCCGGCGTCTTGTTTTCCTGCTCGAATTTCGCCTCCAGCGTCTGGATGGAATCGCGTTTCGCCGAAAACTCCTTGAAAAAGGCGTCAAACGCGTCGTTTTCCGCCGCCCCCACAAACCCCGCCAATATCAAAACAGCTACCATCGAATCTTCCTCGTTTTATTCCTGATGTTGGGCCGGCGGCGTGTCAAAGACGGCGATGGCTGGCGGCGGGGCCGGTTTCCCGCCGTCTTCCAGCAACGCCTCGTGCGCGGCCAGGATGGCCCGGATGTCCGCGCGCAACCTGTCCCGCTGGTCTTGCAGATGCGTGATTTCCTGAGCCAGCAGAATCGGCAGCCGCGCGTTTTCCGTATCGATCCTGCTTTTCTCTAGCCGGGCCGCTTCGATCAGCAACGACGCCTCCCGTTTCGCCGACTCAATCAGGTTCTCGCCGAACTTCTGCGAAGTCACCAGCGCGTTCCTCAGCGTCTCTTCCATCTGGCGGTGCTCATCCAGTTCCTCTCTCTGTCCGGCCAACTGCGCCTTCAGATCCCGGATCTGCTGGATCAGGTTCTCGAGCACGTCCGCCACCCGTGCCAGGAACCAGTCTACCTGGCTGGCGCTGTACCCGCCCACCAGCGACCGGCTGAATTCGTAATTGAGTACGTCGCTCGGCGAAAGAACGTGTTCCTTGCCCAGTACGTCCGAGACCACCTTGTTTTCTCTCATGGGCGCTCCAATGTTAACGACGCGCGCGCGCTTCCACCGGCCTTTATTCATTTGCCCAACTCTTTTGACCGCACAACCGCCGCATCCACCCCGGCCGCTATCAGCTTCTCAAAACCACCCGACCGGAACGCTTCCAACGCCGCCGCGGTCGTCCCGCCTTTCGACGTCACACGCTCCCGCAGAACCGACGGCCCCTCGCTCGACTCCTTCAGCAACTGGCCCGCGCCAAACAGCGTCTGTGCCGCCAGGCGCGTCGCCTGTTCCGGATCCAGCCCGTGCGCCTGCGCCGCGCGAACCAGCGCCTCAACCATGTAGAAAAAATACGCCGGGCCGCTCCCGCTCAACGCCGTCACCGTATCCATCATGTCTTCCGAGACAAATTCCGCGATGCCGATAGCGCCAAAAATCGCCCGCGCCACCGCCTTGTCTTTTTCCGTGCAGTTCTTGGACAACGCAACACCCGCGGCGCCCGCTCGAACCAGCGCCGGCGTGTTGGGCATCACGCGAACCACTCGAACCTCCCGGCCAAGCCGGGCCTGGAT
>JAPLKX010000739.1 GCA_026387845.1 Candidatus Hydrogenedentota bacterium
CGAACTCGACGCCTGGCCGCGCGAAAGAATCTTCTCCGAATGCGGGTTGCCGTGGGTGCCGCCGTCGCCCAACATGCCCACGCCTGAAACCGCCCTCGCCTATGCCGGCACCTGCCTGTTCGAAGGCGTCAACATGAACGAAGGCCGTGGCACCGACACACCATTCCTCTTAATTGGCGCCCCGTGGCTCGATGCGGAAGCCGTCGCCGGAACCATAGTCGAAAACGAGCGGCCCGGCTGCCGGCTCGAACCCGTGCGCTACACGCCCGTTCCCATTCCGGGAAAAGCCAGCAAACCCGCCTATCAAAACGTACCCTGCGCCGGGATTCGCATCGTGATCGAAGACGCCCCGCGTGTCCGGTCATTTACGCTGGCCCTCGCCCTCCTCTGTGCCATCCGCCGCCGCCATCCGGACGACCTCAAGTTCACGCCCCACTTCGACGCGCTCGCAGGCACATCCGACCTGCGCCAACGCATCCTCGGCGGCGAGCCAGCACTCGAGATCGTGGCGCGGTACGAAAAAGACTTGAGAAGATTCGACGCCACCCGACCACGCCTCTACCAATAAGCCCAACTTCCGCAGGCAGAAATTGGGTAAGCCGCGCCAAAAAAGAAACGCGGGCAGGATCTGCTCGAAATCCCGCCCGCGGGCGCTCCCTTAAGCTACTCTTCAGCCTTCGCCGCAACTAACCTTTTCTCCGCCGCCGGAACCGCCTTCTCCCTGAACGACAACACGAACGCAATCATCAGAACAACAACCGCTACAGCCGGCAGCAGCCACACATAGTGCCAAACGGTCACGCCCTCGGCCGTGTAAAGGTTGACCACCCGTCCGGCGATAAGGCTGCCAATCACCATGCCCACACCGTACGTCAAAAATCCGTATAGCCCCTGTGCGCTGGCGCGGAGCGCCTTCGGCGCCGTTCTATCCATATATAACTGGCCCGTGACAAAGAAGAAATCATAGCAGACGCCGTGCAAGAGAATCCCAATGTAAAGCATAAATGCCAGGGACTGATTGTCTCCGTAGGCCCATAGGAAGTAGCGTCCGGCCCACGCGGCCATACCAATCAAGAGCATCTTCTTCACGCCCAGCCGCAACAGAAACACCGGCATAATCAGCAAGAAAAAAACCTCCGACATCTGGCCCATTGTCAGCTTGGCGGTTTCGTTCGCAACGCCGAGGTCTTTGAGGAATTGGGCGCCGCCCGCGTAGTAGAAACTCAGCGGTATGCAAACGAGCAGGCTGGCTGCCATGAAGACAGCAAAGGACGGAGTTTTGAACAGCTTCAGCGCATCAAGACCCAGTACGTCTCTTACGCTTACTTTCTTGCCTGCCGGCCGGGGAGGCGTGGCCGGCAGGAAAAACGAATACACGCCAAGAACCGCCGCGGCCGCCGCGGCCATGTACATCGGCGTTGCCGTTTCCGAAAGCCCGAAAAGACTGATAAGCAAGCCGGCAACAATCCAGCCGATCGTCCCTAACGTGCGAATCGGCGGAAATTCCTTGTCGATGTTTGTCATCTGATTGAAGGCAACGGCGTTCACCAACGCCAGCGTGGGCATGTAGGTCAAGGCATACGCCAGCAGGAGTCCAACAAAAGCCTGGGCGGAAACCGCTCGCGCTGCCGCTACCATAAGAGCCGCGCCCAACAGATGCATTACGCCCAAAACCTTTTGCGCGGGAAAAAAGCGATCGGCAACCATCCCGATAAAGAAAGGCGAGACAATCGCCGCCCAATTGGTCGTGCTGTAGGCCCAGCCCAAGTATTCGTTAAAGCCTCGCGTCTTGATGTAAATACTCAGTGTGACAAACCACGCACCCCACACGAAGAACTGAAGGAACATCATTACCATCAGTTCAATCCGGACCTTCGTAAAATACTGGCCGAACGCTCGAATACGGCTTCCCAAACCCATGATTGTCTCCTCACATTTCTCAGTCCGCCTGCAACGGCTGAGTCTTTCGCTGGCCGACAAATACCCGCACGGGGTTTATCCTAGGGAAAACGATCAACCCGATCAAGCCTCGTTTCCTCGTCCCAATCGTCCCACTGGTCCCAATTGTCCCATTCCCTTTTGGCTGAGGCCCCTTGCATGGTATTCTTGAAGCGGTTGTGTCAACGGAGGTTATATCAATGACAGCACTTGCCTCTGCCCTGATTGTTTCGCTGGGAGCACTGTCGCTTTTGCCGCAGTGGACGTTCGAAACCGACCTGCAGGGCTGGACGCCCAACTCTCACCTCGAGAACGTCCGTGTCGAGGAAGGCCGGCTCAAAGCCGACGCTGTCAACTCGGATCCCATGCTGATCCGCGGCGGCCTCGAGATCCCCGCCACGCCCTGGCAGTACGTCGCGATCCGCATCCAGGCATCCAAACCCGGCAGCGGCGAACTTTTTTGGACCGGCGAAACCTCCGGCCAGTACGGCGGTTTCTCGCCAAACAAATCGACCCGGTTCGAGGTCCAGGCCGGCGAGCCGCAGGACGTGGTGATTTTCCCATTCTGGCAGGCCGAAAAGACCATCCGCCAGTTGCGCCTCGACCTCTACGACGGCGCCCAGTTCTCGATCCAGTCCATTAAGGTTGCCGCGTGGGGGTCTCCAGAGTCTGCCAAGAACGATGTGTTTTCGTGGGACTTTACGAAGACTGGAGAGAAGTGGAAATCCATCATGAGGCGGGGCGGGGAGGTTTTTGCGCCGCCGCTCAACCTCCCGATTGATTCCAAGGGCTGGGCCGTCATCGAACTCGAGAGCCTGACCGACGGCATGGGTGAGGTCCTGTGGGCGTCGCCCAACCTGCTTGGCGCTCAAACCGCCAGTTTTCCCATTAAAAGGGTTGCCAGCCGCCGCTTCTACAATGTCGAACTCAAATCCAACAAGGCTTGGTCGGGATCGATCTGCGCGCTCGGGCTTCGCGTGCCTCCCCGTTGCATAATCAAGTCATTCCGGCTCAGCGAAGAGCCCGGCGGGCCGGGCGAACTGGCTGTCCAGTATTTCGGGCTGGAAACCGCCGTCCCGCGGTCGGCCGCCGAATCGAGCGTGCTGGTCCAGTTCACCAACCTCGGCGGCCAACCTACCGAACCGACCTCGGCCCGGTTGGTCCTCCCGCCGGACATGGCGTTTATCGAATCCAAGCTTGAACAGCCCCTGCCTGCCCTCGAACACGGGGAGTTGCACGAGTTGCACTGGCGCGTCAAAGCCCGATCCGCCGGCGAATTCAACCTGCTGCTGGGTTACGGCAAGGACACCACGCTGGAAACGCCCGTTGTCTTTGAGGCCGCAGTCAATATGCCCGATGTCGACTACGTTCCACCGCCTAAACCCGTGTTTACGCCGTTTGACGTGTGCGCCTACTATTTCCCCGGCTGGGAC
>JAPLKX010000435.1 GCA_026387845.1 Candidatus Hydrogenedentota bacterium
AGTGTCCATGGTCATGGTGATCGCCGTCTTGGCGCGCTCGAGGAAGGGCTGGTAACCGGTTTTGTGGTAAGCCCAGAGGTAGCAGGCCCAGAGGTAGGCCTGGTAGTGGGGCGCATAGACGAGGCTCTCGCCGTCGAAATAATGACGCCACCCGTTTTTCTGCAGGTTCTCCTCGTTGATGCTGTCTTCGCGGAACCCATATTTGCCGCTCGTGCGGAAATTCGCCAGCAGTGCCCTGACCACGAACTCGTCGTATTTGTCCGACTTCAGCACGGTCGCCGCACCGATCGTCCCCAGCAGCGCCCGCGCGTTGTCATCGCCATAGTAGATATCAACCTGCGGCGAGGCCGTGGCCCAACCCAGCAGGCCATAAGACGGGCTGCCCGGATCCGCGCGAGGCCCCTGCGCAAGCGGCGAGGTCGTGTAAAGGAAATTCAACAGGTTCCCGGCTGTCGTTGAACTCCTCGAGTCGTTGAGCACTTTGCCCGCCAGCGCCAAAGCAAACGCGCTTTCCCCGGTGCAGTCGGCACGCTCCCAATACCGAACCAGGTTGCGGCCCTGGTAATCGATCGCGGAACTGAATCCCTCGAGCAAGCCCAGAGACCCGTCGCCCACCGCCACGCTCAGCCACACGCCGCGCCACTCGGCGCTGGGCGCGTACCTGCCCGTGACAAAGTGGCTCAGCTTGGTGGCCGCGAGCAAATGCGGCGCCGGCGGATACTCGACGAGCAGCGAGAACACTTCGGCGCTGGGTTCCATTGGATGGACCCACTCGGGTGCGGGAAACGCCGCAATGTCGAACCCCGCCACCCGCGTAAGCGTCAGGATGGGCCGGGCGTACGGGATGGGCACGAACTGGCAGTCGTGCAGTGAAAGCAGCATGTACGGCTTGACGTTGGGCTGCAGTTCCCAGCCTGTCACCACCGCCCGCATCGACTTTGCATGCCTGGGCTTGCCGAACGGAGTACCCGACCAGGAACCGACGAACTCGGCGTAAATCCGATATTTCTTGGCGCTGAGGTACAAATCGTTGCTTGCGGCGCAAACAAAGTTCAGCGTCACAACATCCGCGCCCCGCGGAACGTGACCGGCATCCTGCGCGCCGGCCGCACCCCCGATTGCCAGCAAAACAGTCAGAACACCTGCTAACGCCCGAAAAACTCCCATACCAGACCATCTCCCGATCTTAACCAGCCTCATAAGGCCTTGCTGCGCAAAGTCGCTACAACGCTACACACAACGAGTCGTTCATACAGGCCGGGCGGGGCGTAGACAGAGCGAGGCACTTCACAGGCCGCCGTCGATCTGGAGCAAAACACAGTTGGCCAACCGTTGGGTCGAGATTTGGAACGTAACCCTGCGGTCTTTGCCCTTGACATTCTGCAAAACCTCGACCGAAATCCCGGACAACGGATTGCCGGTCGACAACGTGTCGAGAACGGCTCTGCGAACCGTACACCCCGAGCAGTGGACGGTTCTGCCGCATCCGCCCGGCAGCCGGGCGTGGGCGCACTCGAACACATCGCCGCCGCGCAGGTTGACAATGTGGGGCAGGTCTTTGGAAACGGCTTTGCACGCCTGCGTATTCGCTCCCCTGACCATGCCGTCGCCGTCCACCACCAGAATCGGCGCCGGAAGATTCTCGATGTACTGGCAGATATCGGCCACTTCACGCAGCTCGAAATAATCCACACACCGCGGGCACAGGTCGGTCGTCACGGGCTTCAGGTTCATTGCGCCGGGGGCGGGAACCTGCTTTTCACACCGCGAACACTTTTGCATTCCATATCTCCTCAGAACATAGCCGCCACGGCATCTTAGCCTAATTTGCCGGCCTTTCACCAGCGGCCCGAGTCGTGTCAATCGAGCGCGCGGTGAACTCGGGTATGGACGGCCCTATGGCGGCGCAGGCGGGTGAACTCCGGATCAAACACCTGCTCGGCGAGGCGCGCATAGCCGGTTACGAGCTGATCCACCGACATGTTCCTAGGCTGGAAGTTAACGTCGAACAGGCTGCACCTGTCCCACGCGGTTTCCTCGAGCAGGCGGCCTTCCCGGCGGAGCCGATCGTAAAGGGGCGTGCCGGGAAACGGCGTGAGAAACGTGATCTGCACTTCAAACAGGCCGGTGTCTTCAACGAACTTGTAGATGGCGTCGAACACGTCGGGCGTCTGCGAGTCCAGGCCCAGCACAAAACATCCGCAGACCCGAATCCCCCGCGACTGGATGATGCTGACCGCCTCGCGGGGGTCCCGCCCCTGTTTCCGTTTCCAGTTGTTGTGCAGTTCGACCCCGTCCAAGTCGGCCAACTCCGGGCTTTCCAGGCCTATCAGCACCTGGAAACACCCGCTGTCGTGCATCAAATCGAGCAGTTCCACATCACCCGCCAGACGGACGTCGGCTTCCGCAAACCACCTGACATTCCGTTTCTGGATTTCAGGCAGTATTTGTTTCCAGTATTTGAGATTGATGAACGTGTTGTCGTCGGCGAACTCGATGAACGGCCGCGGCCAGAGTTCGCCGATCCGGTCGATCTCCGCCAAGACGCGCTCCGCCGGTTTCTGCTTATATTTTCCGGAAATCAGGACGCTGCTGGCGCAGAACTCGCAACGGTGCGGGCACCCCCGGCTGGTTTCCATGGTAAGCCGTTTGTACTTTTTGACATCGAGGAGTTCAAACGCCGGCATGGGCGACTGCGCGAGATCGAAATCGGCTTTCAATGAGCCGTAAAACTTTTGCAGCCCGCCGCGTTCGCAATCGCGCAACACGTCCTGCCAGACCGGCTCCCCTTCGCCTATCACAACCGCGTCGCAGTGTTGTCCTGCCTCCTCGGGCAGGCAACTGACGTGCGGCCCGCCCATCACGACGCCTATGCCGGCAGCCCGGTATTGCTCAGCAAGTTGGTACGCGGTGAAAATCTGCGCGGTGTAACTCGAGATGGCCGCCAAGTCGAACCGGCCGGGCAGTTCGCCGTTCGGCCCGAGGTCTTCCATTTCAAAATACTGGTACTCGTGCTCGCCCCGCGACATGCCCGCCAGCGTCAGCAGCGCAAGACTCGGAAGTGACTGAATCGCCCGTTTGCGCGCCATGAGCGCCGCGCTCTCAAAACCGGGCCCGAGACTCTCCCGATTCGCCGCGCCCATGGCGCTCACAGCAACCAGCGCGATTCTCATGAAGCCTCCTGTAAGCCAACCCCAAGCAACATGCGCATACGTGGACGCGACGTCCCCGTCGCGTCAATGTAACACCGCGCGCTACTCGATATCCGCGTCAAGCCGCACGACTGCGTCCAGTTCCTTTTTCAGGCGGTCTCTCTCCAGGGCGGCCCGGTTTATCCCATCCGACGCGGCCAGTTTGGCCCGGTCGATCATGTCATCGACATCATGGCGGCTCTTGCGCAAGCCAAACTTGTCCACGAGGTCCTGGTACTGTTTTCGGAGGATGTCGGGAACGCCCTGGGTTCTGTGGGCGATTTTGCGGGCGGGGTTTCCTCCCCAGACTTCGTAAGGCCCGACATCGCGCGTGATATAGCTGTTGGGCGCGATCACGGCGCCGTCACCGATAGCGACGCCCGGCCCGATATACGCCCTGCTGGTAATCATGCAGGCGTCGCCGATCACAATCGGCTCGGCGATATACGGCGTCTGCCGCCAGTGCTCGTCGGTGCCGATGACGCAGTGGTTGGTGTCGCGGATCACGGTAAATTCGGCAATGCCCGTCATACTCCCGATCTTGACCAGCCGGGTGGATTCAAAGTAGCAGTAGTAGCTGATCCCGGTGTAGTCGCCGATGATGATTTTCCC